>NZ_CAUDSG010000015.1:0-34017 GCF_958451995.1 Candidatus Avelusimicrobium alvi | reverse complement strand
TATCTTTCTTCTTTTATTTCTAAAAGAAGCAAAAGGGTTTACTTCCTTTTTCTGACAGCAGAAAAAGGAACAAAAAGACTGCCGGCTGGGGCCCATAAAATCCAGTTTTACGCGGCGCGTTTTACAACTCGCTTCGCTCAGACAAATAAAACGCTTTTCCCGCGTAAAACGGATTTTATAGACGGGCTAAAGGCCGGAAACACAACGGAAACAACACGGCTAAGACCTGCATAAAACGACAAAACGACTCTCCAGGCCTGCAAGGCCCCCTTCCAGGGGGCGGTTTTCTGTCTGCACGGTCTGCTTTCCAAGCGGCATCATCCAACAAATTGCCCCGGTGCCGGAATACATAAAAACCCCGGCGCGCCGTAAGCAACACCGGGGTTTGGGGATTTCTCAGGACAATTTACGATTCCGAAGCTATCAGCGCGTAACCGTCCACTTTGCCGTCCGCGTCTTTGCAGGCGAACACGTCCCAGCCCGTATCCTTGTACAGGCCGTTTTCGTACAGCAGGTCCATCCGCACCCGAAACGCGTTTCCGGCGGCGGAATGTTCGGCGGCTTTAAACATCCGTTTGGACAAATCGTCATTACGGATAACCTCGGCGAAAAGGTCGCGCCCCAGCATATTGCTCACGCGGCGGCCCGTTGCTTCCAGAAACGGCTTGTTGACGAAAGTAACCTGGTAATCCAGGTCCATCATTACGGCGGGCATTTCCACGTATTCCAGCGTGCGCGCAAGCGAGCGGGAAGCTTCGCTGAGCATTTTGCCCGTCTGGCGCAGTTCAATGCGAAGGCTCAGCAGGCGCGACATAATGCCCATCAGCTCCTCCGCCCCCTGGCCAAAGCTCCGGCGCGGCTCGCGCGCGGCAAAACACAGCGCGCCCAGCACTTTCCCCCCCACATACAGCGGGGCCGCTAAAAGGGAGCCGAAACCTTTTTCCTTATGCAGGCAGTGCAGGCAGGAAGCGTTCTCCAAATCCGGGAAGATAACAACATTCCCGTCCGGCACATCTATCAGGCATTCCTCCACCGGGAACTCCATATATCGCTCAATATTAAAGTTATTTTTCGTGGCGTACACCACATGGCTTTCAAGCCCCAGCTTGCCCTGTTCAAAGCGAAGCACGAGCCCCACTTCGGCACGGAACGTTTTTAAACCGAACGCCAGGATTTTGTCCACCTGTTCGGTGATGGACAGGCCGGGCTCGCTCGTGAGGCGATAGAGTTCGTGGATTTGCTCGTCGTAGGCGTGCCGGTCCGACACGTCTTTCACCCACAGCACCGCCTCGTCGCGGCCGGTGATGGGCGTTACCGTGGCCTCAAAATAACGCAGTTTGTCCGCCACCGTCCATTCAAATTCAAAACGCGTGCTTACGTTAATGGAAAGAGATTCTTTAATGGCAAACAGCGCGCGCGAGGCCGCTTCCTCCGGCCAATACTGCGCGGGTTTTTTCTCCAGAAACGTTTCGGCGGCGCGGGTATTGTCCAAATAGGTAAGGTTGGAATACACTTCCAGCACGCGGCCGTCGCTGTCCGTCTTTAAATACAGCCCGGGCAGCGCCTGGCGCACGCTTTTCAGTTCCTGCGCCTCTTTGGAGTCTTTGGCCACTTCGTCCAGCTGTTCGGACAAATCGTGCACCACCACCAACGCCGCGTCTTTGCTGGGCAGGTCCAGCACCGTTACCACCACCTGCGCGGCAAAGGAATCACCGTCTTTTTTGCGCACGGACAGTTTAAAAGAGGTTTTGCCGTGCAAAGCCACCTCTTCCTGCGCGCGCTCCAGCACTTCCTTGCAGCGGGCGGAATCGTGCCCCCGGTCAAAGAACAGGTCTTTAAACGGCATATGCACCAGTTCGTCGTGCGAAAACCCCAGCTTGCGCGAAAGGAATTTGTTGGCCTGTTCAATATGCCCGAAGCGGCCGTTTTCAAACAGGACGGAAAACACCACGCCGTCCGTCGCTTCCAACAGCGCGTTTAAATGGGCGGAGCGTTCTTCCAAAATACGCATAATCTGGCGGTGAAACGCCATATTGCGCAGGACAAACAAATACCGGCCGTCCGCCTCTTTAACGGCGGTCAGCCGCACGGCGGTGTGTTCCAGGCCGCTTGCGAGATTGATGCGGTATTCGCGGTTGGCCAGCGAACCGTCCGCCGCGAGCGCCTGCAAGTCTTCCTCCAGGCGCGGCAGGGAGTCCGCGTCAAAAATACGGCGGATATCCTGCCCCAGCAGTTCTTCTTCGCTCAGCTGGCAAAGCGAGCAGAACAAATCGTTGCAGACTTCAATTTTCCACGTCTCCCCGCACAGCGCGTACGGCTCGCTGTTGGGCAGCACCAGCATTTCTTTGGCCGTTTTGCTGATGACCGCCGGCGGAGCGGGCGGCAGGGGCGCGCGCGGCGCGGCGGGAGTTTTTTCCTTTACGGGCGCGGCGGGCACCGGCGGAACCGCCGGAGGAGGCGGACAGGCGGCTTTGTCGTTTTGCCGGTCTTTGCGTTCCAAAAACACCACGTAATCGGCTTCTACGCTGCCGTCCTTGGCGTCGCGCTTGTTTATCGGCACAAAGCTGACGGAAAGATCCAGCTTGCCGGAACCTTTCACGCGGTCCGGGAACATATTGGCCGCCCGGTCAAAATCAAACACATAATCCATATGCGCCGATTTTCCCGCGCGCAGCAGTTTGCGCGCCGGAAGCGACACGGCCGGCTTCATATATACGTTGCGGTAGAAATTCTTGTCCGCTTCCGTAAAGCCGAACAGGGTGCGGCACGCTTCGTTCATTACGCTGATGTAGCCTTTATGCGAAAGGATGAACGCCGGCGTAACGCTCTTTTCAAACGCGGCGCGGAAACATTCGCGTTCGGTCTTTACGTCGCGCAGCATACGGTTGCCGGTGGTTACGTCGCGCACGAAGCACAGCACGATGCGCCGCCCGAGGTATCGGGACACCACGGCCGCAAACTCCGTTTCCACTTCCAGGCCGTTTTTCTTTAAGAAATGCACGTCAATGGCGGAGGAAGCGTCGGCCGAACCGGCGAGCACGGCGTCGTATTTATCTTTCAGGAACACCCGGTGGTCGTCGGCCACCAGGGTAAACACGTCTTTGCCGGTTACGTCGCTCATTTCGTCGTAGCCTAAAATATGGCACAACGCGCGGTTGGCGTAGATGACTTTGCCGTCTTCCAAAATGACGATGCCTTCGCGGGCGTTTTCCACCAGCAGCGTATTTTTGTCGCTCGCTTCGCGGATTTGTTTTTCCATTTTGGTTTTGGCGGTAATGTCTTCCGACACCACCAGCAGACAGTTGGGCGTGCCGTCCACGTTAAACACAGGCGTTTTAACGGTGTGCATAATTTTTACGCCTTCGCTGGCGGTGGAAATCAGTTCCTGCGGGATATTTTGCTCTTTTTTGCTTTCAAATACGCGCAGGTCCGCTTCGCGCAAAAATTCCGCCTGCTCTTTATTGATGTCCGCGCGGTAAGAGGTGCGCCCGATTACCGCATCCGCCGTTACGCCGAAGAGTTCTTCGCTCTTTTTGTTCCAGAGGATATATTTCCCGTCGTAATTTTTGACGGACAGCGAAACCGGCAGGTTGTTGATAACCGTTTGCAGGAAGTTTCTGGCGTCAATGATGGCTTTTTCCTGCGCTTTCTTTTCGGTGATGTCTTCGGCCACGGTCAGCACCATAAAGGGCTTGCCTTCTTTGTCAAACACCGGGGCTTTGATGAGGTGCAGAAGAATTTTGTCCCCGCGCAGGGTCGTGTACCATTCTTCGGGGAATTCCACCATTTTGCCGTCGTTAAAGATGGCTTTTTCGCGCTGGCCGTAGAAATCATCCTTGGCTTGGTATTCCCGTTCGTCCGGAAAGAGCTCGTGCGCGCGGCGGTTGATGAAAGAGAGCTTGTCGTCCTGCCCGCGGGCGTAAATGGCCACGGGCACCTGGTCCAGCAGCGTCTGCAGGAAGTTTTTCGTTTCCACCAGCGTGCGTTCCTGTGCTTTTCTTTCGGTAATGTCTTCCACCAGCGTAACCACAAACTGCGGTTCGCCGTTTCCCCCGTCCACAGGCACTTTAACCATATGCAGCAGCTTCTTTTCGCCGCCGGCGGTTAAGTATTCCTCTTCGGGGATATTCAGCGTTTTGCCTGCGTCCAGCACTTCCCGCTCGCGCATAATATACTCGTGCACCTGCTCCGGCGTTTCGTGCGGCAAAGAACCGGTGGCGTCAAACGACTCTTCGGACACTTCGCCGAAAATATGTTCGCACTGTTTGTTGCGCAGCAGCATCCGCCCGTCCTGCCCGCGGGCGTACAGCCCAATAGGCGCGTTTTGCACGATGGCGCTTAAAAAGCTGTTGGCGCGCGCGATTTCTTTTTCCTGACGGCGGCGTTCGGTTACGTCTTCCACGATGGAAAGCACCAGCGGCTTGGGGCCGGCGTCCATCAGCGGCACTTTAATCAGGTGCAGGATTTTTTCGTTGCCGTCGTGGTCCACATACACTTCTTCGGGATAATCTTTAATTTTCCCCTCTTTAAGCACCTGCTGTTCGCGGGTGTAGTGGGACTGCACGATGTTGGAATCCTGGTGCGGATGGGGCGTATTGACGCATTTCACGTCGGTCTCGCCCAGCACCGTCATGCTCTGGCGGTTGAAAAAAGTCATCTGGTTGTCGCAGTCGCGCGTATACAGGCCAAGCGGCACATTGTCCAGCACCGCGCGCAAAAGCGTGCGGTTTTGCAGCAGGTCCTGCTCGTAGCGGCGGCGCACCGTTACGTCTTCAAACGCCGTCAAAATGGCCTGGCTTTTGCCGTTTTCGGCCGGCGTAAGCACTTTGGTGACGGACAGCGTGCGTTCCTCGCCTTTGGCGTTTTTATACGTCAGCTGCACGCCTTCGCGCGGGCGCTGTTTGGTGCGGACTTCTTCGTCCAGCCGGCGCACGGACTGCACTATTTCTTTAGGCAGGAAATCGTATACGGAGCGGCCCTGCACGTCGGCGGATTTAAAGCCGAACATTTTTTCGGCCGGCGCGTTCCACAGCGCGCACACGCCCGCAAAGTTCTGCACCGTTACGGGCACGGGGTAGCTGTCCAGCACCGCGCGCAAAAAGGTTTTTTCCGCGTTTAACTGCTTAAAATGGGGCACGGCTTCCAGCGTGAGCATAATAAACGGCGTGGAGGCCAGAATACTCGCCCCCGCGCTGACAAACACCGCGTCCGCCTCGCGGTTGACCAACTGGATAACCACCTTTTTGGGCTCCTTGGCGGAGGCCATGGAGCGCACCTGATCCATGGTCAGGCCAAAACGATCCACCCGCGCGCCGTCCAGCGCGGAGCGCTCCGTGCGCAGTAAAGACGCCGCGCTGGCGCTTGCGAACGTGATTTTGCCCGTAGCGTCCAAAAGTAAAATGGCGGTGGGAAACTGCTCTAGAAAAGCGAGCATTTCGGGGGTCAGCGTTTTGATTTCCGCGGCGGCCGGAGTATTTTTTTTGGAGAAAAACGAAAAAAAGTTGTTGGACATATGCCCTCTGTCGGTCTAAAATGGAACAACACGGTTATATATTAATAAATTCCGCCCGGACTTGCAATACACAGAAGTACGCGCACGGCCGCGTGCGTACGGGGCGCCGTCTAACCTTTTTTCCGCCTGCAAAAATAACGGCCCGGCGCCAAAAATTTGCTACGATGAAAACACGGAGGAAAAAGCATATGAAACAATTTTTAAGCCGTCTTTTTACGATTGCGGCCTGCCTGTGCGCCGCGGCGGCCGCGGCCGAAACGGGCTATAAGCCGCAAACCGTGCGCCAAACGCCCCAATACCTCTCCACCGATCCGGCGGAAGTGGAAGACACCTGCCCCGGGCACGATATTTTAAAACGGTTTGACTGTACAAAAAACAATCTTCCCGGCTACTCCTGTTTTGACGTGTACATGGTGCAGGGCGACCCGGTAGACGCCGAACGCTACACCCTGCTGGACCAGACCGTCACCGCAGAACCCGGCACCGCCGAACCGCGCTGCACGTTTGAGGGCGAGATGACGTGCGACAACTTTTTAAAAGCGCTCAACTACAACCTGGATTTTTCGTGGTTCATCACCAATTTTCCGTCTTCGTCTTTTCCGCAGTGCGGCGAGACGTATTCCTGCACGCGCATCGCCTGTTTAAAGCCCGCGGCCGACGCGCCGGACGGCAGCCCGCGCGCGCAAAAACTTTCGTGCGTGTTTAAAAAGAACCAGATTTTCTTTTTGGGCGCGCAAATTACCTGCCGGGATAAAAACGCCGCCCCTAAAACTCCCGGCCCCCAAAAGCCCTGATACGGCGTAAAACGGCCCAAATTGGTATAATGGAAATATGCTTTTGGCCCATCTTAAAACCATTTTTTCGTTCCGTTTTTACCACCGCCTGGCTTTTGCCACGCGGGGACAGCTGTTCGGTTTCGGCGCGTATTTGTTCCTGCTGTCCGTGATCGTGTTCCATTTTTTCGCGGGGGCGTATATCCGCGAAAATCTGCCGGTGCTTCTTAAAAATTTTCCGCAGGTTACCTTTGAAAAAGGCGTACTGACCGAACCCAAAACGCCGGTATCCGTTTCGGTGCCGCAAAGCGATTTTAAAATAGTGTTTGACGCATCCTTAACAACGCCTCCCACGTTAAAAGAAATGACGGACAGCCGCACGCTGATGCTGGTAACCGGCGACAAACTGTATATGCCCGGTTCCGGCGGCGTACAATCCCGCACGCTCCCCCAAACGCTTACGTTTACCGCCTCCCAGGAAAATTTAGAAAAAGAAAAAAACACGCTGGCCGGCGCACTGGCGGCGGTGGGGTTTTTAACATCGCTCTTTGCGGTGCCGCTGGTGATGTTTTTCGGCTTCTGCATCGCGGGAGCCGCCGGGCTGTTTTTTAAACTGCTTACCCGCTCCTCCGTGCCGCGCGCCGTGGTGCTTAAATGGGCGTTTTTTATGCTCGGGCCGCTGGCCGCTTTGTGGTACGTGCGGATGTGGATAAACATTCCGCTTTTTACGTTCGCGCAGGTTATCCTGTGCCTGATTTATATGCAACAGATTTTCAACACGCTTCCCGAGGAGAAATAAATGCTGATTAAACTCATCCGCTCGTTCAGTTCCGCACACCGCCTGCCGCATTACGACGGCCCCTGCCACGATTTGCACGGACACACCTGGAAGGCCGTCTTTGTCATTGAAGGAGCCGTCCGCCCCGACGGAATGGTGTGCGATTTTAAAGTGATTAAAAAACTGCTGGACGACAACCTGCCCGACCACAAATTTTTAAACGACTGGGTGGAAAACCCGACGGCCGAAAACCTGGCCGCTTTTCTGTTCCAAAAAATCGGCGCCGAGCTGGCCAAGCAGGATTTAAAATTAAAAACGCTGGAAATCTGGGAGAGCGAAAATGCCGCAGCCGTCGTGGAAGGTTAACGAAATTTTTTATTCCGTTCAGGGCGAAGGAAAGCACACCGGCATGCCCGCCGTGTTTGTACGCCTGGCCGGATGCCGGATGAACTGCCCGTTCTGCGACACCAAATACGCCGCCCGGGAAGGCGCGGAAACAGACGCCAAACAGCTCCTGGCCCGGCTGGCGGCCTGGCCGGCCAAAGCCGTGATTATCACGGGCGGAGAGCCGGCGGAGCAAAATTTGCCCGCGCTCATCGCCGCGCTCAAAGACGCGGGGTACGAAGTGCATATAGAAACCAACGGCTCCATTGACGCGGACGTAAGCCGGGCGGATTTTGTATGCGTGTCGCCCAAAAAATACGTCAGCCCCGCCATGCTTAAAAAAGCCGACGTCATCAAAATAGTAGTCGGCCAGGACACCGACCTGGAAGATTTACAAAAATACTACGCGTATGAAAACGCGAAAACCCAAATTTATCTGCAGCCCGAAAGCAACAAACAGGAGAATATAGACCTATGCGTAAAACTGCTAAAAAATCATCCCTCCGCACGGCTAAGCCTGCAAACGCACAAGCTGGCAAACATCCGCTGACGGAAGAAAAAATTTTAAACAACCTGCGCGAAATCCTTGCGTTCATCGGCGACGATCCGTCCCGCGAAGGCCTCTTGGAAACCCCCCACCGCATTCTGCGCAGCTGGCAGAAGCTCTACGGCGGTTATAAAATGAAGCCGCAGGACGTGTTAAAAACGTTTACTGAAGGCTCCTGCGAAGAAATGGTGGTGCTCAAAGACATTGAATTTTACTCCACCTGCGAACACCATTTGCAGCCGTTTTTCGGCACGATATCCATCGGTTACCTGCCCAAAGGCCGCGTGCTGGGCATTTCCAAGCTGGCGCGGCTGGTGGAAGTGTTCGCGCGCCGCCTGCAAATACAGGAAAAACTGGTGGCCGAAATCGCCGACAGCCTGATGGAAACCCTCCAGCCGCACGGCGTGATGGTGGTGTGCAAAGCCAAGCATATGTGCATCAGCTCGCGCGGCATTGAAAAACACAACGCCGTGATGGTAACGAGCGCGATACGCGGCGCGTTTAAAAAGATGGAAGTGCGCAACGAATTTTTGGAAATGATTAAATAATTCCGCCCCGGGGACAAAAAATGAAACCACTTTTAATGGGCATTGTAAACGCCACGCCGGATTCGTTCTACGACGGCGACCCGCAAAATAATTTGGCTTCGCTCACCGCCAAATGCAAAGACTATGCCGAAAACGGCGTGGATATTTTTGACATCGGCGGCGAGTCCACCCGCCCCAACGCAGAGCCCGTCGGCGCGGAAGAAGAACTCCGCCGCGTACTGCCCGTCATCCGGGCGGCGCGCGCCAAGTGGCCAGAAATTCCCGTATCGTTAGACACGGTTAAAATCCCGGTGGCGTTGGAAGGACTTAAAAACGGCGTTGCCATCGTCAACGACGTAAGCGGCACGCCGGACAAAGAAATGTTCAAACTCGTTAAAGATTTTAACGCGCAAATCGTGGTGATGCACACGCGCGGCACGCCGCAGGAAATGCAAAGCCTGACCGATTACCGGGATTTGCTGGGCGAAATAAAAGAATTTTTGGCCGGGAAAATCGCCGAGGCCGTATCGTGCGGCGTGGCGAAAGAGAACGTGATTATTGACGTAGGCTTCGGCTTTGCCAAAACGCGCGAACAAAATTATGAGCTTTTAAAACACCTCTCTTTCTTTAAAGATTTGGGCGTGCGGATGCTTGTGGGCCTGTCGCGCAAAACGTTCCTCAGCCAAAAGCGCGAAGCCGCCCCCAAACGCAAAGCCCAAACCCTGGCCGCCAATCTGGTGGCCTTGCAGGGCGGGGCCGACATTCTGCGCGTGCACGACGTAAAAGATACGCGCAAAATTATGGATTTTTACCGGGAGCTGGAGGCCGCCCAATGAGCAAAGTATATTTGACCCAATGCGGTTCTTTCACCGCGCGCCACGGGCACGGCGGCACGCTGGCCGAAGAAGTGCACGCGCATACGTTTCATTACGAAATCACGTTCTACGGCCCGACCAACGCCGAAGGGTATTTGATTGATTTCAGGCAGCTAGCGGACACGTTTAAAACAGAACTGGAAGCCCGCCTGGAGGGCAGCGATTTGGGCGCGTTCCTGCCGCAGCCGACCACCGAAGCCCTGTGCGTGTGGATGTACAACCGCATCAAGAACCGCCTGCCGCATTTATTTGCCGTAAAAGTGGCCGAAGAACCCGACCGCTGGATTGAATACCGCGGAGAAGAATAATGCCGCAAGCCGTCCTTGCCCTGGGGAGCAACATTCCCCCCGCCAAAGAAAATATAGACCGGGCCGTGCAAGCCCTGTCCGCGCTGGGCACGGTAAAAGAGGTGGCGCCTTACATCGTTTCCAAACCCGAGGGGTTCGCCGAGCAGGCGGACTTTGTCAACACCGTTTTAATTTTAAGCACGCCCTATCAGCCGCTGCCGCTGTTAAAAAAATTAAAAGAGCTGGAACGCCGGCTGGGCCGCACGCCCACGTTTAAAAACGGGCCGCGCGTGATTGATTTGGATATTTTATTCTACGACGACCAGATTGTTTTTGAAGACGACGACCAATACCCGCTGTTCGTGCCGCACCCGCGCTTGCACGAACGCGAATTTGTACTCAAGCCGCTTTCCTACATTCTGGCCGACTATGTACACCCCAAGCTGGGCAAACCCGTTTACCGGCTGTACCGCGAACTGATGAAAAAAAAGGGCAAGCCTGACTGCCGGATATTGTAGAATATACATAAATGCTGCAGTAACACATACTAATACAAGGAGAAAACGTATGAAAAAAGTAGTAATTGTTCTGGCCGCCGCACTGTTCTTAGGCGCCTGCCACTGCACCTGCACCAAAAGCACCTGCAAAAACACGGCTAAAAAAGCGGTAAAAACCGAAACCGCCAAACCCGCTAAAAAAGCCGTAGAAGACAAAGATTTTTCCGACGTGGCCAACGTCAGCCGCAAAACGCCCGGCCGCGTGGTACTTTCCTACAAAGAGCCCATCAACTTCCGCTATAACAGCGACGAGCTGGACCCCGCTTCTTTAAAGCCCATCAAACAAACCGCCCGCGCGCTGAAAAAATATCCGGATCATACCGTGCGCGTAGCCGGTTACACCGACTCCTTGGGAGACCCCAACTATAACATAGACCTTTCCCAAAGAAGAGCCAAAGCCGTGGCGATGGAACTGGTAAAAGAAGGCGTCCCGGCGAAAAACGTGTCCTTCATCGGTTACGGCGCCGCCAACCCGGTAGCCTCCAACAAAACCCGCGAAGGCCGCGCGCAGAACCGCCGCGTGGAGTTGGAAATTTCCAACAACTAAACGTCAGACTTTTGTACAAAACCCCGCCGCACAGGCGGGGTTTTTTATTTGCTGAAAACCATGCCCAACAGGCATAAAAAGCCGTCAGTCCCGCACCAAGAACCGTCAGTCCCGAGGTTGCAGTCGGGAATCTGCCCATTTCACAACAACCAGAGCCCCGACAAAGACATTCGGGTATGACGTACAGGCGGAAATACCGCAAACCGCAGAAAAATTGTTGCCTTTACGCGAAAAAAAGTAAAATGTAAATATCAGATTCTTACAAAAGGAGAATGAACGCAACATGAAAAAAACTGTTCTGCTTTGCATGGCCTGCGCCTTATTGGTTTCGGCCTGCACCACCCCCGGTAAGAAAACCGCCTGGGGAGCCGCCGGAGGGGCCGCCGTGGGCGCCGCCGCCGGAGCCATCATCGCCAACAATACGGGCGGCAAAAGCGAAAAAGGCGCCATTTACGGAGCCTTGGCCGGTATGGCCGCGGGCGGACTCTTGGGCAACTATTATGACAAACAGGCCAAAGAACTCGCCAAAATCGCCGAAGTGGTCAAAAGCGACAACGGCATCCAGGTTTATCTGAAAAACGATATTCTGTTCACTACCGGCAGCTCGGAACTCAGCGCCTCTTCCATGCAGACGCTGACCGACCTGAACAAAGTGCTCAAAAAATATCCCAAAAACCGCATCGTCGTACAGGGATACACCGATTCCACCGGCTCCGACGCCATCAACAACAAGCTCTCCACCCAGCGCGCCAAAGCCGTGTACGACTTCCTGTTGGGAAGCGGCCTTAAAACCCAGAGCATCACCTATGTGGGCTATGGTTCTTCCAACCCCATCGCAAGCAACGCCACGGCCGCCGGCCGCGCGCAGAACCGCCGCGTGGTGCTTTCCATCACCGCTAACGAAAAAGACTTGAACTAACCTTTTTCAATACGCAGAACCGGGGCCCGAAAGCCCCGGTTTTTTTGTTTTGCAGCACCCCGGGCGCGCAAACGTTTTTTCTCTTGCTCTCCGCCGGAAAACGGCCCCCAAAAAGCAGTAGCAAAAAACACGCCAATTTGCTATCTTTTAATATATGCAGACTCTCGGCAACGATGGACTCAAAGCGCTTATTAAGCTTTTGGAAACCGAAACGGAAAATTACGGACCGGTTCTTAAAAGCGCGCTGGCGGCCGCCATTAAAAACAATCCCGAACAAGTGCAGCGCGTAATGGAAGAAGAGTTTAAAACTTCCGCGCCGCGCGCCGTCCTGCATACGTTGGAAGAAATCTGCTGGGAAGATCTCTCCGCCGCGCTGGCGCGCTTTGCGGCCAAAATCAACCCGGATTTGGAAGAAGGCCTCACCCTGCTTTCCAAATTTACCAGCCCGACGGCCGCCCGGGGAGACGTTTCCGCCCCGCTGGACCAAATGGCCGCCGAACTGCGCCCGGCGCTTTTAAACGCCAAAAACTACGGCGAAATCGCCGCCGTGCTGGGCCATTACTTTTTCCGCATACGCGGGATGGTGGCGCTCCAGACCCATGTGGACGTGAAAGATATCTCCTTCGCCCGTTTTCTGCGCAAAAAACGCGGCTCCAGCCTGTGCGTGGCGTGTCTGTACGCGTGCCTGGGCCAGCGTTACGGCATTGACGTAAATTTGGTGGACCTGGCCGGACGCATTCTGGTGCATATGCGCGATTATGCGCTTAGCGAATCGTTATTTATTGACCCGCTGGACAACGGCAAAATACTGACCGAGGAAGACTGCCGCCGCTACATCCGCGCGCGCCACATTGAATGGAATAACGATTTTTTATCCCCCCTTTCCTCCCGCACGATTGTGCGCCGCTTCATCGCCAATATGATTTACGTGCTTAACAAAATGCGCGACGAACGGCGGCTGAAATACCTGCGGGAATATTTAGAAATTATTAAAGGCTGACGCGCCTTGCCGGAGGGCTTATGAACTATTACATCTATTTGATTATCGCCGTAGGGTGTTTTGCGGGCGAAGTGTTTACGATGGAGTTTTCGCTCGCATGCCTGGGTATCGGCCTGCTGGGAGCGTCTTTGACGTCCTGGCTGGGCCTGGGGATTTGGTGGCAGGTGGGCGTTTTTGCTTTTGTGTCCGGCGCGGCCTGGATTGGCGTACGCCCGTTTGCGCTGCGCCATTTGTACCGCAATTCCAAACACGTCAAAACGCCGGCGGAGGACGTTATCGGCAAAACGGCCGTAGTGGAAACCGCCATTGACCCCGTGCAAAATACCGGACGCGTAAAAGTGGAAGGCGAAAGCTGGAAAGCCACCGCCGATAAAAAACTTCCCGCGGGGACGCAGTGCGTGGTGGAAAAGCTGGACGGCGTAACGCTGACCGTACGCGAAAAATAATTTAAGCAACAACCGCCTTCGGGCGTTATTTTACACAAGGAGCATTTTATGACAGAAACCGCAGGAAATTTGGGACTGATGTTTTTAATCGCCTTCATCTTCTTTGTAATCGTCATCATCATCAAAGGGATTGTGATTGTCAAACAGGCGCAGGTGGTAATTATTGAGCGTTTCGGCAAATATGTTCAAACCCTTACGCCCGGCATTAACTGGATTATCCCCATTATGGATAAAGCGCACTTAATGGAATGGCGCAACAGCCGCGAATACTTAGACGTCTCCGGCCGCACCCGCAGCGTACCGTATATGGAAATGCGCGACACCATTGATATGCGCGAAACGGTGTACGATTTCCCGCGCCAAAGCGTCATTACCAAAGATAACGTGGGTATTGAAATCAACGCGCTTCTGTACTTCCAGATTACGGACCCGATTAAAGCCGCCTATCAGGTGGAATCGCTCCCGACGGCCATTGAAAAACTGACCCAAACCACTTTAAGAAACATCATCGGCGAAATGGATTTGGACCAGACCCTTACGTCGCGTGAAATCATCAACGGAAAACTGCAGGTAATTCTGGACGACGCCTCCAACAAATGGGGCGTAAAAGTAAACCGCGTGGAACTGCAGGACATTATTCCCCCCGCCGCCATCCGCGAAGCGATGGAAAAACAAATGAAAGCCGAGCGCGACCGCCGCGCCATGGTGACGGAAGCCGAAGGTACGAAAACGGCCCAAATTTTAAAAGCCGAAGCCGTACGCGAATCCGAAATTAAAAAGGCCGAAGGTATGAAGCAGGCCGCCATTTTGCAGGCGGAAGGTATTGCGGAGGCAAAAATCAAAGTGGCGCAGGCGGAAGCGGAATCCGTCAAAATCGTAGCTTCCACGGTCGCCCAGTCCTCCAATCCGGCCAGCTATATGATTTCGCTTAAATACATTGAAGCCCTTACGAAAATGACCGACGGAAAAGATAACAAAATCGTCTATATGCCGTACGAAGCTTCCAACGTGTTGGGCGCGGTGGCCGCCATTAAAGACTTAACCGGCGGCGTACCGGCCAAATAAGTATTTTACGCAGCAAAAAATCCGGGCTCCTTTTGGAACCCGGATTTTTTATGGATTGAATTACCGCGCGGCGGCCCGCACAAACTAAAACAGACGGCACGTAAAACCGCCCGGTTTGCCGCTGATTAATACGGCTTCGCGCCCTCCGTGTACAAATCAAGCGACTGGCAGACCGCAATACTATCCGCTTTTGTGCTCGTACACGCTAAAGACGCTCCCTTGCCGCCGGTACCGCGCACATACGGGTTCCAAATTACATAATCGTATTTAGTGCCGCCCAAACGTTTGGCCGTTACGCCCGGGCAGTCCGTACCCGGAATGACGGCGTTGGTGGCGGAATTAATTGTAAACTCAAAGTTTTTAGTCGTAATGACGGTTTTGGCCGCGTTCATCGTACCGGGGTACGAAATGGAAAGTTTATTAAACGTGGTCGGGCAGGCATTGGCCCCGGTCCGTCCGGCCGCATAGGCGTAGACGGAATCGTTCAGCGCCTTCAGGCCCGCCATGGCTTCCGTGGCGCGGGCGCGCTCCACCGAGCGCGTATAGCTGGGCAGCGCCACCGAAGTAAGCACGCCGATAATCAGCACTACCGTCAACAGCTCAATTAACGTGAACCCGGACGCTCCGCCCGGAAAAAACTTTTTATTCATATATCCTCCGTTGGATGTATTGTAGCAAAATCAGCTTAAAACTTCAGCCCGGCTATACGGTGCGCGGACGCCTGCGTAAGCTGGGGCGTATTAAACGCCGTCAGGCGGAAGTACCCTTCCCCGCACGCGCCAAACCCCACGCCCGGCGTGCCCACCACGCGGGCCTCATTAAGAAGTTTAGTGAAAAACGCCCAGGAATCCAGCCCTTTCGGCGTTTTAAGCCAAATATACGGCGCGTTCACGCCGCCGAACGCCGTCAGCCCCGCCTGTTTCAAGGCGTCCAAAATCACGCGGGCGTTTTGCTGGTAACCGGCAATCACTTCCCGAATCTGGGCCTGGCCCTGCGGCGAAAACACCGCTTCCGCCGCGCGCTGGATGACATACGGCACGCCGTTAAACTTGGTGGTTTGGCGGCGCAGCCACAGCGCGTTTAGGGAATGCCCGGCGCCCGTTTCATCATATACGCAAAGGGCCTTGGGCACCACGGTATACGCACAGCGCATACCCGTAAACCCCGCCGTTTTGGAAAACGAGCGGAACTCCACCGCCACCTTATCCGCACCCGGGATTTCGTAAATGGAATGGGGTACGTCCGCGCCGGTAATAAACGCCTCGTAGGCGGAATCGTACAAAATGATACTGCCGTTTGCGGCGGCCCAGTCCACCCATTTTTTAAGTTCCGCGCGCGTCATCGCCGCGCCCGTAGGATTATTGGGCGAGCACAAATACACCATATCCGCGCGTTCCCGCGGCAGCTGCGGGATAAAACCGTTCTCCTCGATGCACGGCAGGTATATGATACCGCCGAAACGCCCGTTTTCAAATTTACCCGTGCGGCCGGCCATCACGTTCGTATCCAAATACACGGGGTAAACCGGGTCCTGCAGCGCCACGCAAGACGAACGCGCAAACAGCTCCTGAAAGTTGGCTACGTCGCTTTTGGCTCCGTCGCTGACGAAGATTTCATCCGCCGACAGATTTATCCCCCGCGCCAGATAATCGTGCTTTAAAATGGCTTCGCGCAAAAACAAATACCCCTGCTCCGGGCCGTAGCCGCGGAAGGTTTCCGCCGCGCCCATTTCGTCCGACGCTTGGTGCAGCGCCGCCACCACGGCGGGCACCAGCGGGCGCGATACGTCCCCGATGCCCAGGCTGATGACCTGCTCGCCGGGGTGCGCTTCTTTAAATGCGGCCACGCGTTTGGCGATTTCGGAAAATAAATAACTGCCCGGCAGTTTTAAATAGTTTTCGTTCAGGCGCGTCATAAGTAATACTCTCCCGTAAAAACTTCCCGGGCGGGGCCCGTCATAAAAATATGTTTTTGCTCCGGCCATTCAATATATAAATCGCCGCCGTCCAGCTTTACCGTTACGCGCGGCCCGGTTTTGCCGTTTAACACGCACGCACACACCGCCGCGCACGCGCCCGTCCCGCACGCCGCCGTAACGCCCGCGCCGCGCTCCCACACGCGCATACGGACGGTTTTATCGTTTAACACCTGCACAAACTCCACATTGGTTTTGCGCGGAAAAGCGGGATGGATTTCCAACGCCGGGCCGATTGTATCCACCGGCGCTTTTTCGGCGTTTTCCACAAACGTTACAAAATGCGGGTTGCCCATAGAAACCGCGGTGCCGGAAATTTCCGTTCCGCCCGCGCGAAGCGGCACGTTTACCGCCCGGTCCGCCGCCACGCCCGTCATCGGGATTTCCCCCCGTTTTAAGCGCGGCGCGCCCATATCTACGCGCACGAGATTTTTCCCCTCGTCTATAATATCCGTTTGGATGATTCCCGCCAGCGTTTCCAGCGAAATTTGCTTTTTATTCACTATCCCCCGGCGGTACAAATGAAGCGCCACACAGCGGCTGGCGTTGCCGCACATTTCGGCTTCGCTTCCGTCCGAATTAATGATTTGCATACGTACGTCCGCTTTGTCGGACGGCAGCAGCAGAACAAGCCCGTCCGCGCCCACGCCAAAACGGCGGTCGCATATTTTTGGGGCCAGCGCGCACGGGTCTTTTACGTCCGCCGCACGCCGCCCGTCCAGCACGACAAAGTCGTTGCCGAGTCCGGTATATTTGGTAAATTGCATACTTTTATTTTATAAAAAACGAACCGCCAATTTGATAAGATATTTTTATCTTAAAACAGGGGTGTAATTTTATGGAACTGATGGATGTGATTAAAGCGCGCAGAAGCGTGCGCAAATACCAGGATAAACCGGTGGAGCGCGAAAAAATAAACGAATGCCTGGAAGCGGCGCGCCTGGCGCCCTCGGCCTGCAATTCCCAGCCGTGGCATTATATCGTGATTGACGACCCGAAAGTAAAAGAAGCGTTTTGCAAAGAAGCGTTTTCCGGCGTGTACGCAATGACTAAATTTGCCGAAGCGGCCCCGGTATTGGTGGCCGCGGTGTCGGACCGGGGGTCGTTTACCAGCCGGATAGGCAACTTTTTCCGCCGCACGGAATTTTACCTGGTGGACCAGGGGATTTCCGGCGAGCACTTTGTGCTGCGCGCGCGGGACCTGGGGCTGGGGACGTGCTGGATCGGCTGGTTAAATTCCGACAAGGCGGAAAAGTTCTTTAAACTGCCCAAAGGCAAAAAAATAGAACATTTAATTGCCCTGGGCTACCCGGCGGAAGACCCAGCCCCCCGCCCGCGCGAAGCGTTTGAGCATATTGTAAGCTATAACGAATATAAGTAAAAGAACGGCCCCGGTTTATTCCGGGGCCGCTTGTATTTAACAACAAGTACAGGGGTCCGCCATCGTGCTGGGGCTTACGTTCAACAGCTTAGCATAATCCATAGACGGCGGTGTGTCGACACAGCCGCTGTCCGGCCATAAAACAAATTCTCCCGAATCCAAATAGCACAAACACACATCTTCTTTTTTATACTGCGCCGATGGAACGGTGGAAGTGCTGTCGCTGGCATAATAATAGAAATCTTTGGTTTCCGAAACATACTCTTTCCCGCCGCTGCCGATACTGATATCCAGCTCACCCATCGTACACGCATCCCCGCCTTTCGCCAAACGGCAAACGCGGTCCGCTTCTGCGATAGTTTTTAAATTCGTCATCGCTTCGGCAAAGCGGGCTTTGGTAACCGCCTTAGTGTACTGCGGCAGAGCCACCGCCGATAAAATACCGATAATCAGCACCACTACCAATAATTCAATCAACGTAAAACCTTTTTTCATAAAAAGCTCCTTGGCAAACTGATTTGCGGGCTTTCCGGCCATTTAAACATCCCCGGCCCGAAAATCAATGCTAGAAGCAGTGTATCAAAAAAAAAAACAATACAAGCCCCTTCCAGGGGTGGTTCTCTATACGGTATCATCCGACGGGCGGGGCTACACCCTCGGAGAGTTTTGGAAGTTTTTTATAACCGGGCAAAAAGCGGAGACACAGGCATTCCGCATAAAAATACCCGCCTTTTGGCGGGTATTTTTATTATTTTCCAAACTTTTCTTTAAACCACTTAATCACCCAGTCGGGCTTGTAATCAATAATCTTTTTATTGTGGCGCGTATAACTCTCCTGCGGGGCAAAAATCTGCTTCTCCCGCGGCAGAAGGGGATAGATGTAATTGGTTACCACCTCAATGTTCGGATACCAGAGGTTGTGCACTTTTTTGTCAATCCAATGCTGGAGCCCCAGGTTGGGCAAGCCAAGCCCCGCCGAAGCCGCCCAGAAAACCGAGTTCACCGCTATCACGTACAACGCAAATTCGCCTTTTAACAGCGAAAGCAGATGCCACGTCTGGTTGATGGAAAGTTTTTTGATGTCTATTTCCAAATAATTCGGGTTGGCAAGCGGGCCGCCTTTGGTAACGCTCATGACGTAGTAACCTTCTTTGATAAGCCCTTCGGCAAGGGCCTTCATATGCGGATACGTATAATTGGAGCCGCGCGAATCCAGCTGTAAAAATACAATGCCTTTTTTCCCCTCCGCGCCGGCGCGGGCCAGCGTCAGGTATTCCCGCACCGCCGGAGCGGGCGTGGCGGGAAAGTACATCACGGGCGCGGGCACGTCTTTCGGGGCGGGCAGCGAGAACGTTTCAAACAGGCTGGTTACGCGGTGCGGCACATGCACGCCGTAGTCGTAATACACGGGCACGGCCAGAAAATCTTTCGGGATGTTTTTAAAAGCGTCTTCGTAATTGTAATTTTTCCAAATCAGCGGATGACGCATCCCGTTGAAATAGAATACTTTGTCAAAATGCGGGTTTTCTTCCAGCAGTTTGCCCACCAGCGGCGAGTTGTTGCGGTCAAACTGTGCGCCCACGTACGCGTAAAACGGCACGCCCGGATATTTCTTTTTGAGTTCGGCCAGCATCGGGGTGGTATAAAGATAATCGCCAATACCCATAAAGAAGATAAGCGCCACGCCTTTTACGTTGGGATTGGCTTTTAACGCTTTGTCCAAATCGTAATACACGTGTTCGTGGCGGTAGAGCGGGCGGCGGATACGATACCAGTCTTCATCCAGCGGCAGGGTTTCGCGCGGCGGCTCTCCGGGCTGATGCTTCTCGTCAAATTGGTACCATACGGGCGTATGGGTTTTGATAAAAAAGAAGATTTTGTGCCACAGCCAGCGCGCCGTTTCATACACGACGCACACTTCCCGGTTGGAACACATGATATTTCTAATCTTATATTCGCGCATAAAAAAAGAACCCCCGTTTGTTAAAGTATAGCAAACGGGGAGATTCTTTTAAAACAGAGGTTTAGCGGTAATAACCCGTTTTCCCGCTGATTTCTTTGGCGCCGACTAAATCAAAAAAATCCGTACACGTACCGCTGACACAATGCCAGTACATGGCGCCGGAATCCAATCCCGAAGGACTGGTGCCCGAATTTTTAACCAATACACGGGCCGCCGTAAAAGAGGTTCCTTTTACGGGTGTAACCGTCGCCCCGCAGTTGCGGGCTCCTTCCGAGGTAAGCCCAAAGTTCCAATCTTTGCTGGAAGCGTTTACCTGAATGTCCAAATCACTCAGCGCGGTGGGGCAGGTGCGGAAGGTGGTGGCGTAAATGGCCGCCGCGTCCACAATGCTCTTGGTGGTTACCACGGCTTCGGCCGTGCGGGCGCGTTCTACCGAGCGTTCGTACTGCGGCAGAGCCACCGCCGACAGAATACCGATAATCAGCACCACTACCAATAATTCAATAAGCGTAAAACCTTGGTTCATACGGGATTCTCCTTTGCAGTTAAAATCTAATTAATAGTATAACAAAAATTCACCCGGAAACAATGCCCCCCAACGCAAACCGCCCCCGCTAAGGGGGGCGGCTGTAAAAAATGCGTCCGGCGGTTTAATCCAGCGTTACGAGTTCGTACTCGTTGTTGCCCATCCCCAGCTCTTTCATATACGAAAGCTGCCGCAGGCCTTTGCGCGATTCAATACGCTCCTTTAAATCGTGCGCTTCTTCCTCCGGCAGGGCGTAGACCATATCCACCGAGGCCTGGTCCACCGCCAGAATGTCGGTGGAGGCCAAAATGCCGATGTTGCGCGTTTTGGGCTCAGCGGCCGCGGTGCCCGCGCAGTCGCAGTCTACGGACATATTGCGCAGTACGTTGATATAGACGATATTTTTGCCGAAATGGTCCGCTACGGCCTTGCCGCCTTCCACCATATTTTCCATAAACAGCTCTTTATTGGCGCGCCACAAATCGGCCCCGCGGCTGCCGTGCAGCATGGCTTTGCCCACTTTGCCGTCCGCACAGCCGATGGAAATGTTTTTAAGCGAGCCGCCAAATCCGCCCATCGTATGCCCTTTAAAATGCGTCAGCACCACCATGGAATCGTAATCCAGCAGGTTTTTGCCTACGGACATTTCTTTAAAATGCTTCCCGCCCTTAACAGGCAGCATCACCGCGCCGTCTTCGTCCAGAATATCCACTTTGCAGAAATCCCACCCGTTTGTTTTGATGGTTTGGCGGTGCAGTTCCGTGGTGTGGCGGCCGCCTTCATACAAGGTATTGGTTTCCACCAGATTGCTCTGCGGAATCTGCGCCTGAAGCGCTTTTACCATAGCGGGTGGAATGATATTCGGCCCGTGGGGTTCCCCCGTGTGCACTTTAATGGCGGTCTTACCCTGGATGTTTTCGGCGATTTTGCCATAAATTTTAACGAGTCCCTCGGGGCTTAAATCCGACGTAAAATACACCACGGATTTGGCGGGCTTGGCCGCGTCTTTCACCGGGGCCGCCCCGTTGGATCCGCACGCGGCCAGCAGCACACACGCGCACGCCGCGCTTAAAACCTTGTTATACATTTCTTTTCCTCCTTTACGGCACAGCTTTTTTATTATGATACCATCTGGAGTGCACTCCGGGTCAAGCGTTTCTTTGCCTGCCGGAAAACCGTTTACCGCCCGGTAAAAACCGGTTTGCCAAATACGGGCCAAAGTTATACAATATATATAGGCCGGGGTATCCCCCGGGCTTGCGCGTTTGTGCGCGCAGACGCAGACCGTTTTAACTTATGCAAAAGGAGACTTCTTCACTATGGCTAAATTAGTTGCTATGGACGGCAACGGCGCAGTATCCCACGTCGCCCATGCCACCAACGAAGTAATCGCTATCTATCCGATTACCCCCTCTTCCACGATGGGCGAAATCTGTGACGCCAAAAGCGCCAAAGGCGAAACCAATATCTGGGGCAACGTCCCGTCCGTGAGCGAACTGCAGTCCGAAGGCGGCGCTTCCGGCGCGGTGCACGGCTCCCTGACCGCCGGCGCGCTTACCACCACCTTTACCGCCTCGCAGGGCTTGCTGCTCATGATCCCGAATATGTACAAAATCGCCGGCGAACTGACGCCCACCGTGTTCCACGTTTCGGCGCGCGCGCTGGCCACTACGGCTTTGTCCATTTTCGGCGACCATTCCGACGTTATGTCCGTCCGCCAGACCGGCTGGGCCATGCTCTGCTCCGACAATCCGCAAGAAGCCATGGATATGGCTCTTATCGCCCAGGCCGCCACGCTTAAAGCCCGCGTGCCCTTTGTGCATTTCTTTGACGGTTTCCGCACCAGCCACGAACTGAACATGGTGGAACCCCTTACCAAAGAACAAATGAAGGAAATGATTGACGACAAACTCGTGGCCGAACACAAAGCCCGCGGTTTAAACCCGGAACACCCCACCGTGCGCGGCACCGCCGCCAACCCGGATGTGTACTTCCAGTCCCGCGAAGCCGTCAACAAATTCTACAACGCCGTGCCCGGCATCGTAAAAGAAGAAATGGCCAAATTTGAAAAAATCGCCGGCCGCCATTACGAACTGTTCCAGTACGTGGGCGACGCCGACGCCGAACGCTTAATCGTGATTATGGGTTCCGGCGCGGACGTGGCGCAGAACGCCGTGGAAGCCATGAAAGGCGAAAAAGTGGGCGTGCTCAAAATCAAACTGTTCCGCCCCTTCTCCATTGCGGACTTTGTAAAAGCCATCCCGGCCACCGTCAAAAAAATCGCGGTAATGGACCGCACCAAAGAACCCGGCGCCTTGGGCGAACCGCTGTTCCAGGATGTGTGCGCCGCGTTCCTGACGGACGAAGCCAAAGCCAAATTTGCGGCCACCCCGCTCATCATCGGCGGACGCTACGGCATCGGCTCCAAAGACTTTACGCCTTCCCAGGTTAAAGCCGTGTTTGACAACCTGGCCTCCAACGAACCCAAAAAAGAGTTCACCGTCGGCATTAAAGACGATTTAACGAACCTCTCCCTGCCCGAAACCAAGCTGGACAACAAGGCCGCCAAAGACATCTTTGCCGCCATGTTCTACGGCCTGGGTTCCGACGGCACCGTGGGCGCGAACAAAAACACGATGAAAATCATCAGCGCCAACGGCTTCTTCGCCCAGGGCTACTTCGTGTACGACTCCAAAAAATCCGGTTCCATGACCACGTCCCACATCCGCTTCGGCAAGAACTACATCCGCGCGCCTTACCTCATCCAATCGGCTGATTTCATCGGCGTGCATATGTTTGACTTCCTGGATAAGTACGACGTGCTCGGCAAAGCCAAAGACGGCGCCACCGTGCTGATTAACTCCCCGTACAACGCCAGCGACGTCTGGAACCACCTGACCGCCGAAGTGCAGAAGCAGATTATTGACAAGAAACTTAAAGTCTACGTCATTGACGCTTCCGAAATCGCGCTTAAAACCGGTATGGGCAGCCGCACCAACACCATCATGCAGACGGCTTTCTTCGGCATCGCGGGCGTAATCCCGAGCGAAAAAGCCATCGCCGACATTAAAGAAGCCATCAAGAAAACCTATTCCAAAAAAGGCGACGAAATCGTGCAGAAAAACTACAAAGCCGTGGACGCCGCCCTGGCGGGCCTGCAGGAAGTAAAATACCCGGCCGAAGTAACCTCCAACCTGCACACCAAAGCCCCGGTTCCGGCCGAAGCCCCCGCGTTTGTGAAAGACGTGTTGGGCGAAATGATTGCCGGCCGCGGCGACGAACTGCCCACCTCGGCCATGCCCGAAGGCGGCGTTTACCCGACGGGTACCACCCAGTACGAAAAACGCAACATCGCCATCATGGTGCCGCAGTGGGATCCCAACACCTGCATTCAGTGCGGTTTCTGCTCTTTAGTGTGCCCGCACGCCGCCATCCGCATCAAAGCCTATGACGCGGCCGAGCTCAAAGACGCTCCGAAAACCTTTAAATCCGCCGACGGCAAGGCCGACTTGGCCGGCCTCAAATTCACCGTCCAGGTGGCGGTGGAAGACTGCACCGGCTGCGGCGCGTGCGTATACAACTGCCCGGCCAAAAACAAAGAAAACCCGGAAAAGAAAGCCATCAATATGGTGCACCAGCTGGACGTGCGCGAAAATGAAATTGACAATTACGCCTTCTTCCTGGGCCTCAAACAAGCCGACGTAAAAACCAAAAAGGAATCCGTCAAAGGTTCCCAGATGAGAAAACCCTTGTTTGAGTTCTCCGGCGCCTGCGCGGGCTGCGGCGAAACGCCTTACGTCAAACTGCTGACCCAGCTGTTCGGCGACCGCCTGGCCGTTGCCAACGCCACCGGCTGCTCGTCCATCTACGGCGGCAACCTGCCCACCACGCCTTACTGCAAACGCGACGACGGAAAAGGCCCGGCCTGGTCCAACTCGCTGTTTGAAGACAATGCCGAATTCGGCTTGGGTATGCGCCTGGCTTTTGACCAGCTTAACGCCGACGCCAAAGCGATGCTGAGCACCGCCAAAGAAGGCGGCCTTAAAGAACACGCCGCGCTGATTGACGGCATTCTGAACGCCGACCAGTCCACCGACGCGGGCGTGGAAGAACAGCGTGCGCGCGTGGCGGAATTGAAAGACATCTTAAACAAAGGCGCCGAAAAAGGCTGCGAAGACTGCAAACGCCTCTTGAGCCTTGCCGATTACCTCGTCAAAAAATCCGTCTGGATTTTGGGCGGCGACGGCTGGGCCTACGACATCGGCTACGGCGGTTTGGACCACGTGCTCGCCAGCGGCAAGAACATCAAAATCCTGGTGCTGGACACGGAAGTCTATTCCAACACCGGCGGCCAGATGTCCAAAGCCACGCCTTTAGGCGCCAAAGCCCTGTTCGCCGCGGGCGGCAAAACGATGCCGAAGAAAGACCTCGGCATGATTGCCATGACCTACGGCAACATCTACGTGGCGCAGGTGGCGATGGGCGCGAATATGAACCAGACCATCCAGGCCTTGGCGGAAGCCGACGCTTACGACGGTCCGGCGCTTGTTATCGCGTACTCGCACTGCATTGCGCACGGGATTGATATGTCCAAAGGTATGGGCGAAGCCAAACGCGCCGTACAGGCCGGACGCTGGATTCTGTACCGCTTCAACCCCGAGGCCCGCTACGAAGGCAAGAACCCCTTGCATATTGACAGCCCCTTGGGCGCTCCGACGCTCCCGTTGGCCGATTACATGGGCGGCGAAAACCGCTTTAAAGGCTTGATGAGAGACAACCCGGAACTCGCGCAGGAATTGATTAAACGCGCGGAATCCGAATATGCCTGGAGACGCGACCTGTACAAACAGCTCGCGGCCATGCAGCCGGGCGAAAAGATTGTAAAATAAGCCGTTATCAGCATTGAACCCCCCCGGCCTGTCGGCCGGGGGGTTTCTTATCTCGTTACAGCCAGGAATACGTATCAACTGGCAGAAAAGAGAACAAAAAAACGCCTAGGTACTTTCCCCAAGCGTTTTTATTAGTATCCAGAGAATTTCAATTAATCAAATAAGTAGAGGCTGTTCTCGCCCCATCGGGCGGAATGCGCTTGTTTTTGGGTAAGATATTTACACCAATTTTCCGCCTCTGCATTGCCCGTTTTAGCCCCGCAGTAGCGTTTGCCTGTAGCCAGCGTAATATAATAAATCAGTAGTGGACTAGCGGTACTCGTGCAAGTAACAAAACTGGCAGCCGATAGATTTACATTGTTGCTGGAGGCAAACATGCAGCGCATCCGTGAGTTTGCCATACTATACACTCTGCCGTCGCTGGTGGAAAGAACGGGTTTCATATCCGCCGGGAGAGATATGTCCAATGCATTAAAATCAAAGGAATAGCTCCCATTTGCCATTTTAAACACTTCTTGCGCCTGGAAAATAGACTCCGCCATCGTTTGTAACTGCACATAACGGGATTTTTTGACGGCTTTTTGATACTGCGGCAGTGCCACCGCCGCCAAAATACCAATAATTAAAACGACAACTAATAACTCTATTAGTGTAAATCCGAGGTTTTTCTGCACGGGATATATCCCCCTATTTATATAAGTTGATATTCCCAATTTATCAAAAAAAAACAAATCAACCCCCTTGCCGGGGGCAGGGCCCAGAGCCTGGGCCCCCTTCTCTGGCCTGGCCAGGGTTCAGCGAAATACGGTGCTTTTAGATACTTGGGAGTGAAACATTCGGGGACGCAAAAGTTTTCCGGGAACGGTTCTTTATCTGCACGGCCTGCAAGGCCCCTTTTTCTGATAGGATTTCAAAACTATTTCCCTACTTTTTGTGCCGACAAAAAGTAGGCAAAAAACTCGCAGGTCGGGCCCTATAAAACGCACTCGCGGCGGATGTTTTTACAACTCGCTATCGCTCAAACAAGTAAAAACATTCTTCCGCCTTGAGGCGTTTTATAAACAGGGCTAAGACCTGCATAAAACGGCAGAACGGACACGACTCCAAAACAGCCGCAGGGGTTCTGACCGGAGCAACAACGGCAACAACACGGCCCGAAAAGCCGCACCCGTTGGGCCGGTTACAAAGGCCGGGGCCGGGAAAAAGGGCCCATCCCGGATATGGGACTTTTTCCCCTTGTTTCCGTCTAAACGATGTACTATAGTAAAAAGAAAGGGAAATCTGATGAACAAATTTATTTCTATATTTCTTTTATTAACCTGCTCCTTGCCGCCGCTTTGCGCCCAGCCCAAACCCTCCCGCGGCCTGGTTCAGGCGCTAAAAAAAGCCCCTTCCGCCGCCGCAGCCGCCCGCCCGGCCAATACGGCGCTAAAAGCTCTTCAAACAAGTGCGGCAAGCAGCGCTAAAACGGCCGCCGGCCTGGCAAACCTGCCCAAAAGGCACCCTCTGCCGTTTGAACCCGATTATATCCCCGAAACCCTTTTTGACCCCAACGACGTTGAGTTCCGCATTTCCCCCCAGGCGGTAATCCTGGATAAATACGACGACCTCTTCAAACGGTTTGAGTACAATTTTAAATCGGAGGAAACGCTCTCCCGCGAAAAAGCCGCCTACGCCAAACAGGCGCGCCAGGCGCTTACGGCCCCGCTGCCCGCGCCTACCGCCCCGTACGAATTGATACACGTCTACCACCTGCCGGAGGCTATGCTTCCCCAATACCGCCGCCTGCAGGCGGACATTGAAATCTTCCACCCGTACTTATGCAATAAATTACTGCCGTTTTTGGGCGCATCGGCCCCGCAGTGGAACCCGGCTGAAAAACGTACGCTGGACAGCGAGCTGATGGAACTATCCAACAAAATCAACAAGTTAATGAAGCATATGCAAAATTTGGACCCGCTCCTTTCCCGTACCCTTACCAATATCAACTGGGCGCGCGAAATTTTATTTGATATGCCAGGCCAGCTGGTCGTCACCAACATTCCCCGCCCCAAACCCTTTAACCTCAACGAATACCGGTTGATTTCACCCCTGGACGCGTCCCCCCGCCTGGCCATTCACAACGACGATTATTTCTTTTCCTCCGAAAAAGCCCGCCAAGCCGCCGCACAGCTCTGCGAGCAAATCCCGGCAGGCCTGCGCATTGCCGTATTAAACGACAACCCCGCACATATCGGCCAATATGTTTCCTGGCAAAACGACGGGATTTTTTCCAACGGCATTACCGTTGAAACGTTTGTCTCTATTGGCGATTTCATACAATCCCACTACGAAAACCCCTTCAGCCTGATTTTAACCGATTATTTCATCCCCGGCGGAGGAGGAGATTTCCTCGTCAAAATCTTACGCAACCGCCGGGACGCCACGCCCGTTATTCTGCAGTCCTATGCGGGGCAAAATACCACCGCCTGGGATATGACCCGCTCCGCCTCCTCGCTGGAAAAAGATTATTACAAAGGCTACGACGGCGAACTGCCCGGGAATGACGATTTTTTCTCGTCCCGCGGTTATCTGTACGTTTTGGAAGGCATCCGCAATTTCTACCTGCTGCACCAAGCGGAGAAAGTACATTAATATATCCCCCGGCCAAAACTTTTTACAGCGGGATTTTGTCTTTTTGCTAGAATAAAAAGAAACCAACAGGGGGACTTATGAAAACCATCCATGCGGCCGTCATCGGTTTTGGCTTTATGGGCAAAACCCACACCTACGGCTACCAAACCATTCCGCTTTTTTACGAACCCGATTTCAATATCCGCCTCGCCGCCGTCTGTGCCGGGAAATACGAGCACGCCCTGGCGGCCAAAGAACGCTACGGCTTTGCGCACGCCGCGCATAACTTGGACGAAATCCTCGCCCTGCCGGATATAGACGTGATTGACATCTGCACCCCCAACGCCCTGCACGCCGAGGCGATTTTAAAAGCGCTGGACGCCAAAAAAAACATTTACTGCGAAAAACCCGTCGCCTGCGGCGAAGCGGAAACAAAGCGTATCCTGGCGCACCCCAATTTAAATAAAGTGGTTACGCAGACGGTATTTAACAACCGCTTTCTGCCGGCGGCCAAACTCGCCAAACAATTAATGCAGCAAGAGCGGCTGGGCAAAATACTTTCCTTCCGCACGCATATGATTATGCCCTCCAATGTGGACGCTTCCAAGCCCATGCGCTGGCGCAACAGCCGCCGGGCCGCGGGCGGCGGCGTGCTCTACGATTTAGGCGCACACGTGGTGGATATGCTGACGTGGCTTGCGGGCCCGGTTAAATCCGTCTATACCAAAAACCAAACGGCTTACGCCCGGCGGCCCGACGGCAAAGGCGGCTCCGTACCCGTGGATACGGACGACGCCTCCTACTCCGTCGTTACGCTGGCTAACGGGGCCGTGGGCACCGCCGAAGCCAGCAAACTCGCCACCGGAACCAATACGGACCTGTTTATTGAAATCCACGGCGACAAAGGCGCGCTGAAAATTGATTTTATGGACCCGAACTGGCTCTATTTTTACGACGCTTCCGCCCCCCTCAAAGGCTACCTGCGCGTGGAAACCGTGCAGGATTACGCCGGAGCGGACAGCTTTCCTCCCCCCAAACACCCGGTGGGCTGGATCCGCGGGCACGCGGACGCGCTGTACGAATTTCTCCGCGCGGTAAACGAAAACCGCCCGGCTTCGCCCTCGCTTGAAGAGGGGTTATACGTCCAGTCGGTATTAGACGCTATGTACCGCTCGGCGGAAGAAAACAAGGAAATCAGTTTATGAAAACCAAAATAGCAATTGTATTTGTGGCGCTGGCCGCCGTCTGGCTGGGGCTGAGTTATCACATCCGTTTACAAAACGAAAAGGGCGAAAGCCTGGTGGCCGACGCCTATTATGGGGACTTGCTGGCCGTCAAAAACGGGCTGGAGCAAGGCGCGCCGCTTAGGTATGTGCTGTATTTTCAGGACGAAGAAAGGGATTACGGCGGAGCGGAATTTAACGCCCTGCACGCCGCCGCTTCCGGCGGGAACGAGGACGTAATCAACTTTCTGCTGGACCAGGGGCTGGATATCAACTCCCCCACCCCGCAGGGCTGGACGCCCCTGTTTATCGCCGCGCGGGACGGGCGGGCGGAAGCCGCCAAACTGCTGGTATACCGCCAGGCCGACCTCAACGCGCAGACGGACCGCGGCGCCACGGCGCTTATGATGGCGGTTACGCAAAAATTCCCGTCGGAAAAAGAGCGCGAAGATTTGCTGGTCTATATGCTTAAACGCGGGGCGGACGTCAACCTGCAGGACGCTTCCGGCAATCCGCCGCTCTATTACGCGGCCGTGCAGAAAAACCCCAAAATCGTGGAACTGCTGCTTGAATACGGGGCCGCGCCGGACCAGGCAACCAAAGAAAAAATTTTAAAGCTCGTTTCCCCGCGTTCGGACAAAGGTTCTAAAAAAATAGCCGCCCTCTTAAAAAAGAAAGCGGCAAAATGAGCGTTTAACTCAAAAATCAGGGAATGGAATACTCCAGCAGGCGAATTTCCCGGCGGTTGCATATTTGATAAGAAACCACGTCCCCGGAGCGTAACACAAAATAGCCCAACGCCAGCTCGGTATGCGCGTCCGAGTAAGGATTGGGGTTATTGCGTAAATCAACCGCAAAAACCACCTGTCCCCCGCGCTTGATCTCCACCCGTTTTACCCGCTCCGTATGCTTCAGCCGGCCGATTTCCCAGCCTCTAAACGCCAGCGGGCGGCCCGGAAGACCGTAAAAATAATTATCCAGTAAAAAAGGAACCGCCCGGGAAAGATTAACCGCATACCCGCGGCCGTCCTCCGGCGCGCCGGGCCGGACGCATCCGCCCGAATGCAAGCCCACCGCCGTCCAAACGCCGTTTTGTTCCTGCACCACGGGGGAGCCGCAGTAACCGCTGATTAAAAGCGGAGAAGAGCTTTCGCTCCCCTCAATCGTTCTGCCGGATATTAAACCGAAACCTTCGGCGCAGATCAGGTCGCGCCGCATGGGCAATAAGTCATTTGCGTCAAAGGGTCCCGCGGCGTAGCCCGCCGAATAGGCCGGAAGCCGCAAACTGGGTTTGCCGACGGGAAGCGTGCGCGCCCCGCCGGACAAGGCATCCTCCGGCAGTTCCGCCAGCGAAATATCCGCGGACGACCAGCCCGCACTTCCGTTTACCGCAATGGTTACCTGATATTCTTTGGGGGTTCCGTCCGCCGAAAACACCCGCACCACACGCTTCTGCCCCGCCGAACCGCCGATGTGGTAAGGCATAACCGCCCACAGCCGTTTGTGGGAAGAAATCAAAAACCCCGTCCCCAACACGCCGGAGGAATTCGGGCGGGCCACCTGCACCACGCTGGGAGCCAGGTTTTTAATAAGATTTTCAGGACCTTTAAAATTTTTTCGGGCGGCGGCAAAAATCTTCCGGGTAAGCTCCGGCGAAACACGCTGAAAGGTGGCCAGCTCCGGCCCCGTTTTGGCCAAAGCCTGCAGGCCGCGGGGCACACGATAAAGCTGGGCGGACAGGAAACACTCCCCCGCCAGAAAAAATAAAACAGACAATAAAGCCATACGCTTCATACAAATATTATATAGACTTATCCGTTCCCTCCGCCAGAGCCAAAAGGCCTAAAAACCGTTAGGCCCTTTTTTACACGCAAAACGCCCCGGCCGAAAAACCGGGGCGTATCATAATAATACGGGATTATTTTATTTAATGTGCGTGGTATAGGTAATATCTTCCCGCAGGCTGTTGTGCACGGGGCACGACTGCGCCGCTTTGGCATAGAATTCTTTCTGTTCCGCCGTTAAAGAAGCGGGGAACGAAAACGTTAAATCCATGCGCACCACACGCGTATGGCCTTCGTCAAACGCCGGTTCCACGGCCAGTTCCGTGCCGGTTACGTTTTCCCCGCGTTTAGACGCGATAAAACCCACCATCGTCAGCATACACGCGCCCAGCGCAGAAGCCAGTATTTCGCCCGGCTGCATCTCTTCGCGCGGTTCCATATAAGCGGAGCGCAGTACGGCTTTTTTACCGTCCAGCACGCTCTTGGTTTCCAAATTTTCCCCCAATGTAGTTCTTACTGCCATAATATCATCCTCCTTACTGATTTACCTTTATAATAATATTTTCCGCGCCCGGCTAACAGCCCATTTTTGGGTTAGAGCACGTTTACCGTTACTTTCACGTCCGGGTGCAGCGTCTGGTGCACCGGGCAGGCGTTGACCGCGCTTATATAAAATTTCTTCTGCTCCGCCGTAAAATGCGCCGGGAAAGCCACCTTCAGCACAAATTCCCCCACGCGGCGCGGATTAGAGGCCATCACTTTGTCAATTTCCACGCGCGCGCCTTCAAACTTCTCCCCGCGCGCCGCGGCCATTTTGCCCATAATGGTCAGCACGCACGAAGCAAACGCCGCGGCCAATAAATCCGTGGGCGAAAAACGCCGGCCTTTGCCGCCGTTGTCGGGCGGCAAATCGGTTTGGATGACGGACCCCGTCGGCCCGTGGACAAGCTCCGTTTCGCCGTCCGTCAAATACGTGCAGGTAATATTCGTCATACCAATCTCCTTGCAGGCCTCAACCCAGTTCCGCCAGCCGCGCGAACAAATCTTTCTGCTCTTTGGTAAGCGTGCGGGGCACGTCAATCGTCAGCGTAACAAGCAAATTGCCCTTGGCGCTTAATCCTTTGCCGCTTAATTTTAATTTTTTGCCGTTGTGGGTGCCGGCGGGCACTTTTACCTTTACCGGGCCGTCCAACGTAGGCACAAAAATGGTGCCGCCCAGAGCGGCCGTCCACGGCATAATAATTACGGGCACGTGCAAATCTTCCCCTTCCAGCCTAAACATCGCGTGCGGGCGGATTTTAACGACCAGATACAAATCCCCGCTGCCGCGCCGCGCGGGGTTGCCCATCCCTTTTAATTTGATTTTTTTGCCTTCGCTCACGCCGGCGGGCAGTTTGACGGTAACGGTGCGCCCGTTGGGCAGGGTCATTTGCATATTGCCGCCGCGGTGGGCGTCTTCCAGATTCAGGGTCAGCTCGGCTTCCACGTCTCCGGCCGCCTGGCCCGAAGCCGCACTGCGGCCGAAATTCTGCCCGAAGCCGCCAAAGCCGCCTCCGCCCATTCCGCCGAAAATGCTTTGGAAAAAATCGCTGAAATCGCCGCCCGAAAACCCCTGCGCTCCGCCCGAAAAACCGCCGAAGCCGCCCTGGCCGCCGTCGTCATAGCCGTATTGCTGGTACTGCTGGTACGGGTTGCCCCCGCCGTAAGCGGACGAGCGCGCGCGGGAAGAAGCCCCGCCGCCGCGGGCGTAATCCTGGTAGCCCTGCTGGCCCACCTGATCGTAAATGGTGCGTTTTTGTTTGTCGGAAAGCACGGTGTAGGCTTCGTTGATATCCTTAAACTTTTCCGTCATCCTGGCCTTTTCCGCCTCCGGGTGCATATCCGGATGATATTTGCGGGCCATCGTTTTAAACGCCTTTTTGATTTCGGCGTCCGACGCGTTTTTGTTAACGCCCAAAATTTTGTAATAATCCTTATATTCAGCCATAAAATCCCCCTTTCTAGTTACCATTTTATATAATTTTTTAGAATACGCAATATGATATTACTGACTAGAACAACCAACAAAACCCCGCTGAAGCTGATTCTGACGACGGAAGCCTTCTCCTCGCTCACGAACCAGTTTATGCAGCTGCTGCTGCCGTGGTACATTCTTTCCACCACCGGCAGCGTGCTGTGGACGGGTGTGGTGGGGTTCTGCGCGCTGCTGCCCAACATTTTCTCTTCGCTTTTCGGCGCGCCGCTGATTGATAAGCTGGGCCGCTCCAAAACCATGCTTTCGTGCGAAGTCATCCAGTTGGTGCTTTTGGGGATGATTCCGGTGCTTATCGTAACGGGGCACGACTGGCCCTGGCTCATCGGCCTGATTATTTTTTTAAGCTCGTTTTTTGACGCGCCCGGCCAGCTGGCCCGCACCGCGCTTTCGCCCACGTTTTCCCGCTACGCCGACGTGCCCCTCTCCAAAACTTCCGGGATTATTGAAGCTTTTGACGGCATTATGTCCGTAGCCGGCCCGCTGCTTGGCGGAGCCGTGATTGCCGCCTGCGGCCTCCTGGCCGCGTGGGTGCTGTGCACCGTATTCTGCCTGATTATCGTTACGCTGTGCATCATTGTATTTACCAACCGCCGGCCCCGCCAGCTGCGGCCCGCCGCGCCTTACCGCGAGGTGTGGGCCCATTTAAAGGCGGACCGCTCGCTGTGGGAACCGATTTTGTTTACGGTGCCGACGTTTATCCTCGGCCAGTCGTGGGAGCTCGTACTGCTGCCCACGTATATTTATGAGCACGGCTTCAATTCCGTTTACCTGGGCTTTTTAGGCGCGGCCTTCGGCCTGGGCGCTTTTGCGGGAGCGCTGTGCTTTGCCGGATTTGCCAAAAAGTTCGCGTTTTTTACGCTTCTGACGTTTAACTACCTGGGGTATTTGCTCTCCGTGCTGGTGCTGTATTTTAATCTGCCCACTTCCGCCGTGCTGGCCACCACCGCGCTGTGCGGCGTGCCGTTCGGCGCGTTCGGCGCGATGATTATCAGCATTCTTCTGCTGCGCACCCCCGCCCAATACCGCAGCAAAACGCTGGGGCTGTTCGCCACGGCGACGTATACCGTGGAAAGCGTATGCGTGCTGACGATTGCGGCGCTGATTCACGGGATGGGGCTGCAGCGCACGCTGCTCGCCGTGAGCATTGTGTTCGGCGTGCTGGTGGCGATGAGCCTGCTGGCGCGGCGCAAGGATGATTTTTGGTCGGTTTTATCGTCGGGCGGGAAAAAGGTATTTACAAAATAAAACATATTTAATAAAATAAATATGTAGCAAGAATGAGCCGTGCAAAAAACAGATTTTTCCCCGATAGCTCAATGGTGGAGCGACCGGCTGTTAACCGGTAGGTTGTAGGTTCGAGTCCTACTCGGGGAGCCATTTAGAAAACCAGACGAAAGTCTGGTTTTTTTAA
>NZ_CAUDSG010000014.1:0-40667 GCF_958451995.1 Candidatus Avelusimicrobium alvi | reverse complement strand
ATATCCCGTGCAGAAAAGCCTCGGATTTACGCTTATAGAGCTGTTGGTGGTCGTTCTCATCATTGGTATTTTGGCGGCGGTCGCGCTACCGCAGTACAACCGTGCCGTGCTGCGCGCCCGGTACAGCGAAATGCAAACACTGGCGCGCACGTTTGCCGATTCGGCTGCCCGCTATTATTTGGCTAACGGCGTTCCGCCGGATTATTGGGGTGATATGGATATCGGCGTGCCGGGCAGCTGTACCGCCTCGGATACGGTTGTGGAAGGTCCTATGTACTGCCACGGCAACCGCATTTATTGCGATTTGCGGATAGTCGATACAAAAGTGATTGTCTGCTTTGTTAAGCCCGGAAGCGGCGGAGAGTATCAGGCGGCCTATGCGCAGTTTTTCGGACCGGAAAACCAAACACGGGAATGCTGGGCGGCGCAGTCGGATGAGCAGGCCAACTCGTTATGCAAAGGAATAGGCGGTACGGCGGCCGGAACGGCTTCGCATCATACGTGTACGCTCATAGGCGGCTGTAACCGTTATTTGCTTCCGTAACGTGAAACGCTCCGCTCTTTTTCTGCGACAAAGGCCCCGCTTCCAGCGGAGCCTTTATTTTTGGCAGGAATCATTCTGGCCACAGCCGCATACAAAAACAAAACCCCGCTTTCGCGGGGGTTAAATGGTGGTAAGGGATTCGGCCACAAGTCGCCTCGTTGACCCTCGGCGCTCGCGGCCCCGCCTCGCCATGCTCGCCTTTGCCCTGCGGGCAAAACTCGCATAAGGCTGCGGCTTTCTCATCCTAACGCAGGCCAAGCAGTTGGCCTGCTTTCCTACATAAAACCCCTGCGTATGCTCAAGGCACCCGCAGGGGTTTAAATGGTGGTAGGAATAGGATTCGAACCTATGTAGGGCGTAGCCCGACGGTTTTACAGACCGTTGCTTTTGACCGCTCAGCCATCCTACCAAACAATTCGTTAAAAACGCCGGGAACCCGAAAGCCCCCGGACCGTAGTTATTACTTAAACAACTAGGTACAAATATTATAACAAAAAAATCATTTTCTGTCATCCGGCCGCCTGCATATATAAAGCGGGCGTTCTTTTCTTTTTAACCCTCGTTCCCGTCGGGCAATAAGTCCGCAAAATTGCTAAAATATCACTATGCAAAAGACGAATTCTACCCCTTTGATGAAACAATACTACGACATCCGGGCCAAGCACCCGGGTATTGTTTTATTCTTCCGGTTAGGTGATTTTTACGAAATGTTTGACGAGCAGGCCCGCGAAGTGAGCGCCATTTTGGGCCTTACGCTCACCGCGCGCCACGGCATTCCCATGTGCGGCATTCCCTATCATGCGGCAAACAACTACATTGTACGGCTTCTTAACGCCGGGAAGAAAATCGGCATTTGCGAACAAACCAGCTCGGTGATGGATAAAAACACCAAACTCTTTGAGCGCAAAGTCACGCGCGTGATTACCCCCGGCACGCTGATGGAAGACACTCTGTTGGACGCCAACCAGGCCAACTATTTGGTGGCAATCAGCGTAAGCGGAAGCGGGTGGGGGCTGTCGTGCGTGGAAGTTTCCACGGGCGAATTTTGGGTCAACCAAAACGATAAAGACGCAACGCTCACCAACCTCGCCGCCGCGCTGGCCGCCATCAACCCTTCCGAAATCATCGGGGATAAGGAGTCGCTTGCGCAGCTGCAAACCAAAGTGGTGCTCCCGGGCAAGCTGACGCTTACGGAACAGGAACCGTTTGATGGGGACTATACCCTCCCCGCCAACTGGCCCGCGCTGGGCGCGTGGGGCGGCCATAAAAAAGCCCTGGCCTGCGCTCTGCAGACGATGAAGTATTTAAACGTAACCGAGCCCAGCTTTAAAACCGTTTTAATCCCTTCTTACCGCGAACTCAAGGAATGTTTGCAGATTGACGAAAACGCCGTGGCGTCTTTGGAGCTGGTCAAAAGCCAGGACGGCGGCCGCCGGGGCAGCCTGTGGGCGCTGCTGGACAAAACCAAAACCGCCGTAGGCAGCCGCAAGCTGAAAGAATGGATTTTGCACCCGCTGATGGACCCGGGTGAAATTTCCCAGCGGCAGGACTGTGTGGAAGGATTTGTTAAAAATCAGTCCGCCGTGGCGGATTTGACCGCGCTTTTGCAGAACATTTCGGATATTGAGCGCATCATGACGCGCACCGCCACCGGCACCGCTTCGCCGAGGGATTTGTCGGGGCTGAGGCAGTCTTTGCTTAACGTAGATCCCATCGCCCGCTGGTTTGAGGCGTACGGCTCCATCGCGCCGCATTTGCAGGCGCGCTTTGCCGAAAATCTGCCCGTCCTTCAAGATATGGCGCGCGTGCTGTACGACGCGATAAACGAAAATCCGCCGATGCGCCTGTCCGACGGGCACGTCATCCGCGCGGGCTACAACGCCGAGCTGGACGAACTGCGTTCGCTTAAATCAAACGGCAGCAAGTCCATGGAAGACATTTGCGCGCGCGAACGCGAAAAAACCGGTATTTCCACGATGAAGGTGGGATACACTTCCGTATTCGGATATTATTTTGAGGTCACCAAATCCCATATAGATAAGGTGCCTTATTCTTACGTGCGCAAGCAGACGCTCGTCAACGCGGAGCGTTTTATTACCGAAGAACTCAAAGAGCTGGAAGACAAAATTTTAAACGCGGAGCAAAAAATCATCCGCCTGGAAAGCGGTTTGTTTGACCAGGTGCGCAAAACGCTGGCCGCACAGATCAACCATTTAAAAGCGTTTGCGCAAATCGTGTCGGAGCTGGACGTGTACGTTTCGCTCGCGCTGTGCGCGATGAAAGGCGGCTGGGTCAAACCGACCGTGGACAACAGCACGGAACTCCATTACGAATCGGGCCGCCATCCGCTGGTGGAAGAAACCCTGCCCGCCGGAAGCTTTGTGCCCAACCACCTGGGCATCGGCACGCCGGAAAACCAGATTATGCTTATCACCGGCCCCAATATGGGCGGCAAAAGCGTATTTTTAAAGCAGACGGCCATCCTGGTAATTCTGGCGCAGATGGGCAGTTTTGTGCCGGCCGCTTCGGCGCGGCTTGGCGTGGTGGATAAAATTATGACGCGCATCGGCGCGCACGACGCGCTGGGGCGCGGCAACTCCACCTTTATGGTGGAAATGAACGAAACCGCGCATATTCTGGCGTGCATGACGCCGCGCAGTTTAATTTTGCTGGACGAAGTGGGGCGCGGCACCTCTACGTTTGACGGCATTTCCATCGCCTGGGCCATTGTGGAGTATTTATACAAGCCGCACGGCGGGCCCAAGGTGCTGTTTGCCACGCATTATTTTGAGCTGGTGGATTTGGAAAACAAATACGCAAGCGTGCGCAATTACCACGTGGAAGCCCGGGAATATAAAGACGCCACGGGCGAAAGCCGCCTGGCGTTTCTGTACCAGATTCTGCCCGGCGCGGCGGACCGTTCGTACGGCATTCACGTGGCCGAAATCGCGGGGCTTCCCGCGGCCTGCACCCTGCGCGCCAAGAAAGTGCTGAAAGATTTGGAAGCCAAAAAAGGCGCCAAAATTTCCGCCAAAGAGCAGGACATGGTAAAAGACTTGTTTTCTTCGCCCATTGTGGAAGAAATCAAAATGGCCGACCCGGACAAACTGACTCCGCTTGCGGCCTTACAGCTGATTTGCGAATGGAAGAAACGGATTAATGAGTAACATACGCGTACTGGACGAAAAAACAGCCGGAAAAATCGCCGCGGGCGAGGTTATTGAACGCCCCGCCGGGGTGCTGAAAGAATTATTGGAAAACGCGGTGGACGCGGGCGCCACGTGCGTAAACGTGGATATTGAAGGCGCCGGGCGCGACTTAATCCGCATCAACGACAACGGCTGCGGCATGAGCGCGGAAGATTTGGCGCTTAGCGTAATGCGCCACGCCACCAGCAAAATCCGCGCGTTTGACGATTTGGCCTCGCTGACCACGTTCGGTTTCCGCGGCGAGGCGCTGTACTCGGCGGCGGCGGTATCGCGCATGACGCTTACCAGCTGCACCGAAGGCGGCAGCGGCAGCCGGCTGGAACTTCACGCCGGAAAAGTGTTTGCCCAAAGCCCCGCGCCGTCCATTCGCGGCACGACGGTGGAAATACGCGATTTGTTTTATAACGTGCCCGCGCGGCTTAAATTTTTAAAGAGCGACGCCTACGAACGCGCGTGCCTGCTTAAAGTAATTGAAGAAAGCGCGCTGGCCAATTTACATGTGGGCTACCGCGTCAGCATCAACGGACGCCGCGTGTACGACCTGCCCGCCGAAAACGGCCCGATGGCCGAAGCCGCCGTGTCGCGCGCCCGGCAGATTTTGGGCGACGAAGTGGCCAATACGCTGGTGTTTAAAGAATTTGGCGAAATGGGCCTAAAGCTTTTCTTGACCCCCGCCGACAAACTGGTTTCCGTGCGCGATATGCAGTATGTGTTCGTCAACCGCCGCCCGATTGATTCCAAAACCGTCCAGCAGGCTATTTACAAGGCGTACCAAAACGTCCGCCCCAAAGACCGCCATCCCGCATTTTTGGTGTATATGACGCTGGACCCGTCCGATTTTGACGTAAACATTCATCCGCAGAAGCGCGACATCCGTTTTGTAAACGAAAACAAAGTATTCAGCTTTATTATGCACTGCGCGGGCGAAACCGTGTTTACCAATGCGCGCCCGGTGGACGTGGCACTGCCCGATGCGGGGCCGTCCGTCTCCCTGTCCGAAGCCGCCCAGCCGGCGGCGCAGGCGCTGTTTACGCCGTCCGCGCCCACGCCGATGGAAACGTTCGCGGCCGAATTTGCCCCCAAGGCAAAAATGCCCTCGTCCGACTTTGCGCCCAAGCCCGCTTTTTTAATGCGGGAAACCGAAGAGCCCGCCGAGTATGTGGCGCGCCCCGCCGCCGCTGCGCCCGAAGCGGCCGCTTCGCCGGCCGTTCCTTCCGCCCAGCCGGATTTGCACACGCAGACGGACCCGGGCTGGTATCACGGCCCGTACCATTATTTGGGCCAGCTGCAAAAAAGTTATTTGCTGTTTGAAAACCCGGAAGGGCTGGTGATTATAGACCAGCACGCCGCGCAGGAACGCGTACTGTTTGAGTATTATCTGGATGCTTTTGAAAAGCGCGAAGTAAAAGTGCAAAAACTGCTGTTTCCCATTCACGTGGATTTGCCGCCCTCCAACGCCGAGACGCTGTTGTCGTGGGCGGACTGGCTGAAAACCGCGGGTTTTGAAATAGAGCCTTTTTCCGCGCATACCGTGCTGGTGCGCACCATGCCGCATATGATTCGTTTTAAAGAAGACGATATGAAAGATTTCATCGTATCGCTTTCGCAGGTGGTGGGCGATCCGGCCAAATCCACCGAAAGTTTAAAACGCAAAATGGTGGCGATGCTGGCGTGCAAAAAGGCCATCAAAGCGCATGACCAGATTTCTCCCGCCGAAGCCGAAGGCTTGTTGGAGAATATGAAAAAATGCCGGGACGGCATGCACTGCCCGCACGGCCGGCCCTGCGTGGCGCAGTTAAATATGAAGCAAGTGGACAAACTGTTCGGGCGGTAATGTATGAAGATAACTAAAATCACCTGCGTGTTTTTCAGCGCAACCGGCCGACCGAAAAAACGGCCGATGCGTTTTTATCCGCCCTGCCTCTGCCTGCTGAAAAAATAGATATTACGCCCTTTTCCGCACGCGGTTTTGCGTGCACGTTCGGCCCGGATGAGCTGGCTGTGTGGGCGGCCCCGGTTTACGGCGGCCGTATTCCCGCCGCGGCGAAGGAGCGGTTTTTACAATTAAAAGGAACCCAAACGCCCGCCGTTCTGCTGGCCGTATTCGGCAACCGGGATTATGACGACGCCCTGCTTGAAATGTGCGATTTGGCCCTTGCCGGCGGATTGGTGCCCGCCGCCTGCGCCGCGCCGGTGGCGGAACATTCTATTATGCACTCCGTCGCCGCCGGACGGCCGGACGCGGCGGACCGCGAAAAGCTCGCGGCGTTTGCGCAGGATGTTTGGCGCAAGCTGGAAAACGAGGCGGACATTTCCTCCCTCTCCCTGCCGTCCGTTAAAGGCCGCCGCCCATATATGGCATACCCGAATATCCCGTTTAAACCCGCCGCTTCCGCCGCGTGTATCCAATGCGGCAAATGTGCGCGCGAATGCCCGGTAAACGCCATCCCGGAGGACGCGCCGGAGCAGACGGACAAAACGCGCTGTATTTCGTGCATGCGCTGTATAAGCGTGTGCCCGGCTGGTGCGCGGGGGCTTAATAAAATTGCGCTTGCGCTGGCCGAAAAAGTGTTTGCTTTTAAACACGGCGCGCGCAAAGAGCCCGAATTTTTTATTTAACAAGTTGCAGTACACGGTTTTTGGCGGATGAAAGCGTGCGGCTGTACGGCGTGGAGCCGCCGGGGCGCGGCATCTTGCGCGCGGAAATTTGGAAAGGAGCCTTTTCACGGCTCCTTTCTCTTTTCTTTAGGCCGAAAAAAAGGTATCCTTTATGTATATTCTCTATTGGAGGGCATATGCCTGAAAACCCCGTTTTGGAACGCGTTTTATTTTCGGAACAACAATTAGCCGGCCGGGTGGCCGAACTGGGCCGCGAAATTTCCGCCGACTACCGCGGCAAACTTCCGCTTTTCGTCGGTATTTTGCGCGGCTGCATTTTGTTTTATTCGGACCTGATGAAAAACATCAGCGTGGACTGTAATATGGATTTTATGTGTCTTTCCTCGTATGCGGGCGGAACGGCCAGCACCGGGCAGGTGCGCACCATGCTGGATTTGCGCGAAAGCATCAAAGGCCGCCATGTGGTTATCGTGGAAGATATTGTGGATACGGGGCTGACGCTGGAATATCTGATGGGCAATTTAAAAAACCGCGGCGCGGCCAGCATTGAAATTTGCTGCCTGCTGGACAAGCCCTGCAACCGCAAAGCCGACGTACACCCGAAATATGTGGGTTTTACCGTGGAGAACGAATTTGTCATCGGTTACGGGCTGGATTACAACGAGCTGTACCGCAACTTGCCGTATATAGGGGTATTTAGAAAATAATGAAGAACAACAAAAATCCGAACAGCCGCAAAATCATTTCCGTAGGACAAATCGTGGGGTGGCTGGCCATTTTCGCCCTGGCGGTGTTAATTTTTAACAAGCCGGGCGCCAAGCAGACGGAGCTGGATTATTCCGACTTCAAACACAAAGTGGCCGCGGCCGAAGTGTCGGATTTAACGGTGGCTCCGGGCGTGATTACCGGTATGTACAAAAACGCCGAGGGCCAGTTCGCGCCGTTTAAAACGGTGCGCATGGAAGACCCGGAACTGGTAAAAGAGCTCTCTGCCGCCAACGTGAAATACAAAGCCGAGCAGGACAACAGCTGGGTGGGCAACATTTTGTTCAACCTGCTGTGGATTGTGCTCCTGGTGGGGCTGTGGTGGTTTATTTTTCTGCGCCCGCAGAGAAGCGACGGCAAAAGCGCGATGAACTTTGCGCGCTCCAAGGCCAAAATGCAGGACCCGTCCCAGCAAACCGTCACCTTTAAAGACGTGGCCGGCTGCGAAGAAGCCAAAGAAGAGCTGGAAGACGTCATCAAATTTTTAAAAAACCCGAAAAAATTCCAAAAACTCGGCGGCAAACTGCCCAAAGGCGTACTGCTTTACGGCGCGCCCGGCACGGGTAAAACCCTGCTGGCCAAAGCCGTGGCGGGAGAAGCCGGCGTGGCGTTCTTTTCCGCTTCCGCTTCCGAATTTGTGGAAATGTTCGTGGGCGTGGGCGCGGCGCGCGTGCGCGACTTGTTTGACCAAGCCAAGAAGAATTCTCCGGCCATCATTTTTATTGACGAGCTGGACGCCGTGGGCAGACGCCGCTTTGCCGGCATCGGCGGCGGACACGACGAGCGCGAACAAACGCTCAACCAGCTGCTGATTGAACTGGATGGTTTTGAAAGCAAGCAGGGCATTATTTTAATGGCCTCCACCAACCGCCCCGACGTGCTGGACCCGGCGCTCATCCGCCCCGGCCGTTTTGACCGGCATATCTCCGTCCCCGCGCCGGACTTAAAAGGCCGCGAAGAAATTTTAAAAGTACACGCCAAAAAAGTGAAACTCGGCGAAGACGTGGATTTGAAAACCGTCGCCAAAGGCACGCCCGGTTTTGTGGGGGCGGACTTGGCTAACGTCGTCAACGAGGCCGCCATCCTGGCCGCCCGCGCCGACAAAGAAGCCGTTACCAAAAGCGATATGGACGAAGCCGTGGAGCGCGTGATTGCCGGCCCGCAGAAAAAAAGCCGTATCATCTCCAAGCACGAACAGCGCGTGATTGCCGCGCACGAAGTGGGGCACACCGTGGTGGCGCGCCTGACGAACCATTCCGACCCGGTGCACAAAGTTACCATCATCCCCCGCGGCCAGGCGCTGGGCTACACGCTGCAGCTGCCGCTGGAGGATAAATTCTTAGTCAGCAAGTCCGAAATGCTGGACAAAATCTGCATCCTGCTGGCCGGCCGCGCGGCCGAAGAAATCGTGTTCGGGGAAATTACCTCCGGCGCGAGCGACGATTTGAACAAAACCATGGCCTACGCCCGCAAGATGGTGGTGGAGCTGGGAATGAGCGAAAAACTCGGCCCCATTGCCCTGCCCAGCGGCGAAGAAGGCGAAGTGTTCCTGGGGCGCGACCTTTCGCGCCATACGACATACTCGCAGGAACTGGCCCGTACCATTGACGAAGAAATTATGAATTTGATTAAGTCGTCCTATGCGCGCGCGAAAGACATTATCGTGTCCAACCGCGCCGCGTTCGACAAACTGGTGGAAACACTGCTCGCAAAAGAAGTGGTGGACGCCGCCGAGATTGACGACATCCTGGGCTTGAAACCCGCCGCGAACGAGGACGCTTCGCGCGAGCCCGCAGCGCAAGAACCCGTAAAAGAGGAACCGAAGGCGCCGAAAGCCGAAAGGCCGGAGGCTCAACAGGCGGAACTCTTTTAAGGCCGTTTGACCGCTGGGCCGGGACGTTACCGCGCAGGTCCGGGGCTGTGGTGCCCGCACTTGGCGCAAAAGGAAGCAACGTATGGGAAAGTACTTTGGAACCGACGGGGTCCGCGCCGTAGCCGGCCAGTTCCCGTTGGTGGATGACTTCATCCAAAAATTGGGCTATGCCGCTTTACGCGAATTGCAGGAATACGCCAAAGAAGAGCATTTAAAGCCCCAGGTGATTATCGCGCAGGACTCCCGCGCGTCCGGCCCGGCCATTTTGGCCGCGCTGGAAAAAGGCATCCGCGCCAGCGGCGCCAACGTCATCAGCGTAGGCGTCGCGCCCACCCCGGCCGTGGCCTATCTGGTCAAGCAAACCGGCAGTCTGTGCGGCGTGGTTATTTCCGCCAGCCACAATCCGGCGGAATTTAACGGCATCAAATTCTTTACCAACCACGGCACAAAACTGCCCGAAGAATTGGAAAACTCCATTGAAGCCGAAATTGAAACCCTGCAAGCCGTACCCGCCCCCAAAGGTTCGTTTGAAGAGAACGAAGCCCTGATAAAAGAATACGAAAAATTTTTAATGTCCACCGTGGACGCCGGCCTGCTCAAAGGCACCAAAGTGGTGCTGGACTGCGCCAACGGCGCCAGCTCCAAAGTGGCGGTAAACGTCTTTGCCGGCCTGGGGATGGACGTGGTGGTTACCGGCGCCAAGCCGGACGGCACGAACATCAACAAAAACGTGGGCGCGCTGCATACGGATTTTATGCAGCGGCTGACCGTGAAAGAAAACGCTTTTATCGGGTTTAGCTTTGACGGCGACGCGGACCGCGTGATTGCGTCCGACGAAAAAGGCCGCCAGCTGGACGGGGACAATATCATCTCCGCTTCGGCCCTGTGCATGAAAGAAGCCGGCCTGTTAAGCGGCAACAAAGCGGTGCTGACCATTATGGCCAACCTGGGCTGCATCAACTACTTAAAAGAGCACGGCGTAGAAGTGGAGCTGACCACGGTGGGGGACAAATACGTCTCCGAGGCGCTGGAAAAAGGCGATTTGGCGCTGGGGGGAGAGACGTCCGGCCACATCATTTTCCGCCGCTTTGCCAACACGGGCGACGGCATTTTGTCCGCCCTGCAGTTTTTACAGTTTGTTAAAAAATCCGGTCATCCGGCCAGCTGGTTCGCCGACCGGTGGAAAAAATATCCCAGCAAATTAAAAGCCGTGCACGTGGAGCAGAAACCGCCGCTGGAAAGTCTGGACGGGTTTTTGTCCGGCGTGGCGGAAATTGAAAAAACGATGAACGGCAAAGGCCGCGTCATCGTGCGCTACAGCGGCACCGAGCCCAAGCTCCGCATTTTGGTGGAGGGGGAAGAAGAAACGGCGGTGGACCGCGTGATGAACGAAGTGGAAGCCTTGTACCAACAAAAAACGGAGGTGCGCAAATGACTTTGAAATTAGGGGTAAACATAGACCATATCGCCACGCTGCGCCAGGCGCGCCGCGCGCCCTACCCGGACCCGGTGGACGCCGCGGCCGTGTGCCTGGGCACCGGGGCGGATTACATCGTCGTCCATTTGCGCAAAGACCAGCGTCATATTAACGAGAAAGACGTGGCCCGGCTGTGCAAAACGTTTCCGGGCAAAATCCATTTGGAATGTTCCTACACGCCGGAGCTGGAAAAAGCCGCGCTGAAATATAAGCCGTTTTCCGTCTGCATCGTGCCGGAAGAACCGGGCGAAGTAACCACCACGGGCGGCCTGAAATTTACGCCTAAAGTAACCAAACGCCTGCTGGAAATGATTGAAAAACTGCATAAAAAAGGCATTTTAGTCAGCCTGTTTATCAGCCCCGAAGCGGCCGACGTGCGTGCGGCGGCCAAGCTGGGCGCGGATATTGTGGAGCTGTGCACCCGCGATTACAGCGAGGCTGCCACCCCCAAACGCGCGCAGAAATTATTGCAGGACCTGGCGCTTTCCACCCTGCTGGCCAAAGAACTCGGCCTGGAAGTGCATGCCGGGCACGGGCTGGATTACCATAACGTGCTGGCGGTGGCGGACATCGGCGGGATGGCGTGCATGAATATCGGTTTTTCCATCGTTACGCGCTCCGTATTCGCGGGGCTTCCTGCGGCCGTAAGCGAGATGAAAGGGCTTTTATAGGAGCGTGCTATGTGCGGAATCATCGGATACGTAGGCAACAACAACAGCGTTCCCTATATTATTGACGGACTCAAAAAATTGGAATACCGCGGGTATGATTCGGCGGGCATTTCCATTATTCAGGACGGAAGCCTGGTTACCGTGCGCGCGGTGGGCAAAGTGGCGGAGCTGGAAAAAGCCGCCCTTATCGCCAACCCCAAAGGCGGCACGGGCATCGGCCATACGCGGTGGGCCACGCACGGCAAACCAAGCGAAGAAAACTCCCACCCGCATACGGACTGCACGGGCGACATCGTCGTCGTGCACAACGGCATTATTGAAAACTACCTGACGCTGCGCGCCAAGCTGGAATCGCGCGGGCACCGTTTTAAAAGCGAAACGGACACCGAAGTCATCGCGCATTTGATTGAAGAAAACCTGCTTCACGTGCGCGCGTCCAACGACCCGGACCGTTTGTTAAAAGCCGTCCAGAAAACCAATAAAGAAATTTCCGGCGCGTTTGCGTACGGCGTATTGTGGGCGCGCACGCCCGGCCTGCTGATCGGCGTAAAAAACCAGAGCCCGATGGTGGTTGGCCTGGGCAAAAACGAAAACTTTTTAGCGTCCGACGTGCCCGCTTTTTTAAAACACACCAACAAAGTGCTGTTTTTGGAAGACGGCGAAATCGCCGTTTTGCACGTGGACGGAGTAACCGTCATCGGCAAAGACGGCAAAGAAGCAAAACCCAAACCCGTTAAAATTTCGTGGGACCAGCAAACCGCCGAAAAAGGCGGCTACGAGCATTTTATGCTCAAAGAAATTTACGACCAGCCCCAAGCCATAGAAGACACCCTGCGCACCGCGCGCACGGACTTTGGCAAAATCCTGGGGCTGGACACCGAAGGCATCCGCAAACTGCGCAACATTCATATTATCGCCTGCGGCACCGCCTACCACGCGGGCCTGGTGGGCAAATACTATATTGAACAGCTGGCCGGCATTCCGGTAAGCGTGGATTTGGCGAGCGAATACAAATACCGCTCGGTGCCGCAGCTGCCGCATACGCTGGCGGTGGCCATCAGCCAGTCCGGCGAAACGGCGGACACCATCGGCGCGGTGAAGAAAGCGCAGTCGCTGGGGTTCCGCACGCTGGCGGTGTGTAATGTGCTGGGCTCTACGCTCACCCGCACGTGCGACAGTACGTTCTTTACGCACTGCGGGCCGGAAATCAGCGTGGCCTCCACCAAAGCGTTTACCAGCCAAATTACTTCTATGTATGCGCTGGCGGTGTTTTTGGGGCAGGCCAACGGCAATTTAAGCAAAACGGTGTTTGACAAACTTTATAAAGAACTGCTGACGCTTTCTAAATCCATGAGCGAAGTGGTGAAATTGGAATATGACGTGCGCCATTTAACGCGCAAAATTTATAAAGCGGACCGGTTTATCTTTTTAGGCCGCAACGTCAACTTTCCGATTGCACTGGAAGGCGCGCTGAAACTCAAGGAAGTTTCGTACCGAAGCGCGGAAGGTTTCGCTGCGGGCGAAATCAAACACGGGCCGATTTCGGTGATTGATAAAGGCACGCCCGTCATTATGATTATGCCGCACGACGCGCTGTTTGAAAAAATGCTTTCCGCCTGCCAGGAGTGCCGGGCGCGCGGGGCGTTTGTCGTGGCCGTTACCACAAAAGCGGGCGCCAAGCAGGCGCGCGGCGTGGCGGACAAATTAATTATTGTGCCGCAAGCCGGCGAATTTTTACAGCCGGTAATCAATGTGGTGCCGCTGCAGTTTTTGGCGTATTGGATTGCCAAACGCCTCGGCTGCGACATTGACCAGCCGCGCAATTTGGCCAAAAGCGTAACGGTGGAATAATGAACGTAATCGGTTTAGGGACGGACCTGGTGGAAGTAAAACGCATTGAGGCGTTCGCCCAAAAACCGGGCGCGCTGGAGCGCGTGTTCTCGCCGGAAGAAATCGCGTACTGCCTGGCGCGCAAAAATAAATACCAGCATTTGGCCGTGCGGTTTGCGGCGAAAGAAGCGGTGTACAAAGCCCTGCCGTTTGACGGCGTGGCGTTTAAAAATATACAGGTAACCAACCTGGAAAGCGGCCGCCCGCAGGTGCGCGTGCAAGACGCGCGGTGCGGTGGGCTGGTGATTTTAATTACGCTGTCGCATACGGAAGCGTATGCGGCGGCGACGGCGGTGGTGCAGCGGTGAAACAGATTACGCGCGAAACGCTCAGCTCCTTTTTACCCAAACGCCCCCGGGAGGCCAACAAAGGCTCTTTCGGCCGGGTGCTGGTGCTGGCGGGTTCGCGCACGATGTGCGGCGCGGGTTTTTTATGCGCCAAAAGCGCCCTGCTTTCCGGCGCGGGCCTGGTGTTTTGGGCGCTGCCGGCCAGTATGCAGCCGGCGTTTGCCGCCGCTCTGCCCGAAGCCATTACCCTGCCGCTTCCCGAAACCCCGGAAGGGGAAATCAGCCGCGAGGCATTTGGCCTGCTGATGGATTTTTGCGCGTTGCGCAAGCCGTCTTTGGCCGTTGTCGGCCCCGGTATGGGGGCCAGCCCGCTTTTAGGGGAGTTTCTGGCGCAGTGTCCGCTGCCCGTCATCGCGGATGCGGACGCGCTTAATTTTTTAGCCCGCCGGGAAAACTGGGCCAAATGCTGGCCGAAAAACCGGCCTTCCATATTTACGCCGCACCCCGGCGAGATGGCGCGCCTGCTTAAAACGGAAATTACGTTGGACGAAGCCGGCCGCCGCCGGCAGGCCGAAGCGCTGTGCCGGTTGACGGGCGGCGTGAGCGTTTTAAAAGGGTCCGGCACGCTGGTGTGCGCGGAAACGGACGGCGTCCCGGAAACCTGGCAAAACACCACGGGCGGCCCTGCGCTGGCCAAGGCGGGGTCCGGCGACGTGTTGTCCGGCGTGATTGCCGGGCTGTGGGCGCAGCTGGGCGCCGCAGAAGGATTTGACGCCTCCAGCGCATTAAAGGCCGCGCTGTGCGGCGTATATTTGCACGGCCTGGCGGGAGATTTGGCCGCGCTTAAACGCACCGATTACGGCGTGCTCGCCGGCGATACGGCGGCGTACATCCCGCAGGCGTTTTTAGAGATTTTGGAATAATTGCTTACACAAGGAGAAGTTATGAGTTCTGTCTTGTATGTTATTTTAATCGTGCTGGGCGTGCTGGCGTTAATCGCCTTGCTGACCGTTTATTTTTGTATGCGCGCGGCCAAAAGCGTCTTACACCCCGTTTCCAAACGCAAAGCGCTGGACGCGTGGCCGGACCAGTTCGGCCTGCCGTATGAAAACGTGTACTTTAAAACGGAAGACAAGGTGCAAATCAAGGGCTGGTTTATCCCGAGCGAGGAGTATTCCGCCAAAACCATTATTTTAATGCACGGCTGGGGGATGAACCGCTCCGATATTTTAAAAAATACGTACTTCCTGCGCGATTTGGGTTTTAACCTGCTGTATTTTGATTTCCGCGCACTGGGCGAAAGCGGCGGCAAGACGAGCTCTATCGGATACCTGGAACTTAAAGACGTGGCCGCGGCCGTGCGCTTTTTAAAAGAAACGCGCCCGCAGTTCTGCGAAAAAATCGGCTTGTACGGTTTATCTATGGGGGGCATGGTGGCCATTTGCGAAGCCGCGCACAACCCCGAAATTTCCTGCGTGGTGGCGGAAGCTTCGTACTATTCGTTCCGCCGCGTGGTGTCCCGCTGGGCGTGGGTGCACCATAAGGTGCCCTATTTCCCGCTGATTCCGATTATTCTGCATTATATCCGCAAATACCTGGGTGTCAATCCGGAGCGTTACAGCCCGAAGTACAACATTCCTAAAATTGCGCCGCGCCCGGTGTTTATCATTCACGGCCGGTACGACAACCTGGTCCCCGCCGCACAGGCCAAAATGCTGTTTAAAAAAGCGGGCGAACCCAAAGAAATCTGGCTGGTGCCCGGCGCAAAGCATAATAAATGCGCCGAGGTGGGCGGGTTTGAATACAAACAGCGGCTGGCGGATTTTTTCCGGCAGTATTTATAACATCTTTAACCCGCCGGAAGTGTTGGCGGGTGTTTTATGAGAGGGGGAAGTATTATGAAGGAAGGTCAGCTGGTTATTTTTGATTTGGACGGCACCCTGCTGGACACTATTGCGGACTTGGCCTGCGCGGCCAATCATTCGCTTAGTGCGCTGGGGCTGGCCCCGCGCACGGAAGCCGAGTGTGAAACGTTTGTGGGCAACGGCGTGGGCAAACTGCTGGAACGCGCCCTGCCGGAAGGCTATAAAACACCGGAATATATGGAAAAAATCCGGCCCGCTTTTTTCGCTTATTACGACGAACATTTAACGGACCGCACGAAGCCGTATCCGGGCATGGCAAAACTGCTGGCGGAGCTGCAGTCTCGCGGCGTGAAACTGGCCGTAGCGTCCAACAAATACCAGCGCGCGACGGAGCGGCTGGTAAAGCATTTCTTTCCGGATATTTCTTTTTCAGCCGTGCTCGGCCAGCGCGAGGGGGTGCCCGTTAAGCCTGATCCGTCCATTGTAAACGAGATTCTCATGCTTGCGAACGCGGCCAAAGAGGACGCCTTGTATGTGGGCGATTCGGACGTAGATATGCAAACCGCGAAGAATGCGGGCGTGCGCGTCTGCGGCGTAACGTGGGGCTTCCGCTCCCGCGCCGTGCTGGCGGAATACAGGCCGGACTTCATTACGGACGACCCGAACGAAATTTTGGATATGCTCGGCTAGACGATACTTTGTCACGAAATCAACCCAACGGATAAGGATATTTTTCTTATCCGTTTTTTATTGTCCGGCTGTTTTACGCTATTGCCTGCTGGTGTGGGTCCACTAATGAGCCCCAAGGCCCGTCCCCTGCGGGCGGCGGCATACCCCCTTTGTTGTTCCCATCTAACTAATAGCACCGTTTATTGCTTTAGCCCTGGCCAGGCCAGATTGCCTGCCCCTGGAAGGGGTTGTATTGTTTTTTTTTGATACGATTTTGAGGTGGCTGAGATGGGAAAAGAATCCCCGACGTATAAACCTTGTATTTAGGGGCTGTTTTAAAGGATTTTGAATGCTTCTTTCTGTCCCTCCTCAACCACCAAGACAGAGAGAGAACGGGGGCGTGATGAACCTATCTTATTACGCCCCCCATTAAGCCGAGGAGGGAATATGCAAACATCCCACAAGAGGAAGAAAGCCTTCACGCTTACGGAGCTGTTGGTAGTGGTAATCGTGATAGGAGTGCTTTCGGCGGTAGTATTGCCGAAGTTCAGTAAAGTAGTGGAAACGCGCAAGACGACGGAAGCGGAAGAGCTGATGTCGGCGGTGCGTACGGAGCAGGAAAAACGCTGTGCTTTGGACAAGAGCTATGTGACGAGTTTAACGGCGGTAAAAGATATAGTACCGTCGGGAACCAGCAAGAACTATGCCTATAGTTTAACGAGCACGGGTATGGAAGCGCAGAGCAAAGGGAAGTATGGGTATACGCTGAAGATGCCGTCGTATGCGGACGGGCGCATTTGCTGTGAGAACGAAGCGGAATGTGCGAAGCTGAATAAAGACTACCCGTTATGTTCTGCCTTAATGGCGCGAGCGGACTACCGGAGCGGTGCGGAATGTGCAGGGGAACCGGAAGAGAAACAATGTACGGGCTCTTCTACGCAGTCGTGCGGGTGTAACAACGGCGGAACACAAACGCGTACGTGCGATACGTCCACGGGCACGTGGAGCGGGTGGAGCGCGTGCAGTATCAGCGATGCGTGCGAATGCACGGGAACGAAGCCGGAAGAAAGCCAGACGTGCAACGACTGCGGCACGCAGACGCGCAGTGTAACGTGTGATACGGCAACCGGCCAATGGAAAACGGGAAATTGGAATACATGCAGCAAGACGGAAGCGGAGTGTACCACGTGCCCGGAAGGAAAGGTACTGGAAAACGGGGTGTGCGTGTGTGAAGAAAGCTGGGAAAAAGACCTTTGCAGCGGGGAAGTAACATGCGGTGATGGAAGCACATCCGTGCTAACCTGGAACGAAGATACCTGCCAGTGCGAAGATTCCTGCCCGAAAGAAACAACAGAATTTTATAATTTAGTGTGTGGCCGTACGGATTATTGGAAAGCTTCTACGAATGTAAATACTCATCCGACTTTGGAAGCGGCGCGAAACGCCTGTGAAAAGTATGGCCAGAATGTCAGTTTTTGTGTTGCCATGCCGGGTTCATCCAATTGTTCCGACCCGAATAAACCCTGCGAAATAACTCAGGGCTGGGGAAAGTGTTTTTCGTGCTCTCAAGAAAAGTGCACCAACGGCGGGCTGGGTACTTGCAGCACCTGTGACTGCACTTGTTATATCGGTTAGCCGCCGGGGTTTGCGTTTCTTTGGGTAAAGTGTTATAATAATATTGCGGGGTAGAGAAGCCTGGTATCTCGCAAGGCCCATAACCTTGAGATCACTGGTTCAAATCCAGTCCCCGCAATGTTTTCTATCATTACCGCCCGCAAGGGCGGTTTTTTTATGATCTTTTGACGGAGCACTGTTTAAAACCGCCGGGTTTTTATGTACAATAAATTAGAGATATAATACGAAAAAACGGGAATAAAAGGGTTTCTCCGTTTGTCAGGAGGGAGTATGAACGTTGCTGTTTTTGCGGGCGGAAATAAAGAGTTTACCGCTTCGCGCCTGGGCGTTAAGTTGGCCCAGTCCCTGCGGGAGCAGGGTTTTAACGTTACGCTGCGCGCCGTCAAAGGCAAAATTAAAGCCAAAGACGCGTCGGACGTGCGGGAATACGCCGCCGCGGCCAAACCCAAAACGCTGGCCGCCGCGCTGGTAAAGGAAAAGACGGATTTTGTCGTTTCGCTGATGAATTTAACGGGCTGTCAGGCCGCCGCGGAAGCGGGCGTGCCGTTTGTGTACGCCGAAAACGAAGGGTTTAAAGAAGACAAAGCCGCCAAAGACAAAAAAACGCTTTTGAAAAAAGCCAAACAGGTGTTTGTCATCAAAACCTCCGATAAACCGCTGAATAAAAAAGTCTATACGGGCCTGAAGGTGCAGGAAGTCGCCAACCCGGCCGTATGGGTGGAGCATTACAATTACAACAAGCCCGCCTGCTTTAAGAAAGAAAACAACATCGTGGCGGTGGGCAAACTGGCTAAAGAAAGCGGGTTTGACAATTTGCTTAAAACCTGGGCCCGCCTGGCCCCCGCGCACCGCACGTGGCATTTAACCATTGTGGGGGACGGCGCCGGCAAAGCCGCGCTGACCAAATTTATTGCTAAAAACGGCTTGGAGGCCAGCACGGAAATCGTGTCCGCGGCTGAAGACGTGTACAGCCTATTGCGTAATGCCGATATTTTTGCCTACCCGGCGCTGAATCCGGCCAATGCGGATATTCTGCTGGACGCCATGGCCAGCAAACTGCCCTGCGTGGCGTGCGAATCCGGGCCGGTTACCGCGCTGGTGGCCAACGGCGTAAACGGTTTAATCGTAAACGCCGGGGAAGAGGAACCCTTTACCGTCGCGCTGGACGAGCTGATGGTGAACTGGGGCAAGCGCGTAGGCATCGCGGTGGAAGCGGGCAAGCTCAAAGACAGATACCCGTTTGAAGATTTTGTCCGCGCGTTCGCGCAGTTCCTGCGCTGATTTAAGCGCCCCGGATAACTGCCGGGGCGTTTTTGTTTTAAGGGGGAGAAGGCGTGAAAATCACGTGTGTGATCGGTACGTTGGGGGGCGGCGGCGCGGAACGCGTAATGACGTATTTATGCGGCGGTCTGGCGGCGTGCGGCCACGAGGTTACGCTTCTTACGTTGGACGACAGCGTGCCCGATTTCTACCCCGTGCCCGAAGGCGTCCGGCGCGAGCGCGTCAACCTGCCCACCTTTAAAAAAGCCGGCGTGCTGGGCGGCATTCCCCGCCTGTGGCGTTTAACGTGCGCCGTGCGCCGCACGCGGCCGGACGCTGTCATCAGTTTTATGACGGTCAGCGTGCTGGCTTCCTGTTTTCTTCTGCGCATCCCCTATATTTACGCCGACCATTTGGACGTACGCCACCTGGCCTACTCCCGCAAGTGGCGGATTCTGCGCAACTTTTTTCTGCGCCATGCGCACCGCGTTACCGTGCTGTCTGAACGGGACCGGAAGTACATCGCGCTGTATCATCCCAAGTGGAAGCCCGCCGTCATCTATAATCCCGCCGTGCCCGCGCCGAAAGGTTTTTTTGCGCGTCCCGCATTTTTGGAAGAAGGCAAAAAACATGTAGTGGCCGTGGGCCGGCTGGTCAAGCAAAAAGGATTTGACCGCCTGCTGGAAGCCTGGCGGCGCATCTGCGAGGAGTTTCCGGACTGGCGTTTGTGCATTATCGGCGCGGGGCCGGATGAGCAGGAACTCAAAGGCCTGGCCGACACGCTGGACGTGCTGTACTGCGTGCGGTTTGTGCCGCCCGTGCAGGGGCTGGAGGCCGTGTATAAGCACGCGGAGCTGTACGCCATGAGCTCGCGCGCCGAAGGGTTCCCGATGGTGTTATTGGAAGCCATGGCCGCGGGGCTTGCGGCGGTGAGTTTTGACTGCAACGGCCCGGACGTGATTATCCGCGACGGAGTGGACGGATTTTTGGTTAAACAGCACCATACCGACCGCCTGGCCGCCAAGCTGGCGGAACTGATGAAAGACGAAGAAAAACGCCGTCATTTCGGCGAGAAGGCGCGCGAAGTGACCAAACGTTTTTCCATGAACAAGTATTTAGACGCGTACGAAGCGCTGTGCCGGGAGGCCGTTAAATGAACTGGAACGACCCTCACATCCGGCTGAGTTTAAAAGAACTGCAGGAAACGCTGGACTGGCGCGGGCGGGACAGCCGCGTCGTGCGCGCCGCTTTTGCCTGGAGCCGGTGTAAAAAGCGGTGGATGCGCCGCGTGAAACAATTTTTCGCCCGCCCGCCGGAAGGGGACGCTTCCGCCCCGCGCGTGTTGTTTTGGCTGGCCGGCGGCATGGGGGACGCGGCCGGCGCGCGCCGGCTGGTAACGGCGTACCGCGCGTTTTTGCCCAATGCCCGCTTTGACGTATATTCCCCGCTGCCCGGTGTGGCGCGTATGCTGTTCGGCGCCGATAAAAATACGCGGATTTTAGAAAAAGACAATATGCGTTTTTCCGGCTACGATTTGGCCCTGCAGACGTGCCTGAGCGCCAAATTTTTACACGTACGCAAAGACCGCCTGAGCCGGCTGGCCCCGGCGTTTCTGCCCGTGTTGGAACGGGCGCAGGCCGCACAGGACTCGCTGGGGGTACTGCTGGAAGATCCTTTTTTAACCGAAGGCGTGCTGGGCCGCTGGCTGTACGCACAGGGCGGGCGGCGGTTTGATTTATTGGCTTATACGGGCGGCACAGAACTGCCGCACGACGCGCAGGAACGTCTGCCGGCGGACGGCGGCGCGCTTAAAAAATTCGGCCTGGAAGGCGCGGCTTACATCACGTTTCATGACGGCACCAGCCACGCGCAGAAGGTGGGCCGCACGCGCCCGACGCGCGCCTGGCCGGCGGTGCGCTGGTGCGAATTTGTACGGTTGTTTAAACGGGAATTTCCGCAGATTAAAGTCGTTCAGCTGGGCGGGCACAACAGCCCGGTTTACGAAGAAGCCGATATCTGCCTGGTGGGAAAAACGGACGTAACGGAACTGCCTTCGCTTCTCGCGGGCGCGCTTGCGCACGCGGATACGGAGAGCGGACTCGTACAGCTGGTGCAGTATACGGACGTAAGAAGCGCGGTGGCGTTCGGCCCCTCCTCCGCGCGGTTTCTCGGCTTTGCCAAAAACGAAAATCTGGCCGCCGGGCCGTGCGGCGGCTGTATGTGGACGACGGCGGATTGGATGATGAACTGTCCGCTGGGTCATACGCCCGCGCCGTGTACGGAGCGCGTAAGCGCGCGGGAAATGCTGGAAGCCGTCAAACGTATTTTGCGGCGTTAAGGCCGCGCGGCGTTTCGGGCCAGCCGGGCTTTAAACAGCGCCCAGTCCCCGCTTTGATAAGAAAAGAAGTACAGCCCCGCCAAAAAGATGATTCCGCCTAAAAGCAGTGTGTAAAACACGTTTGTTCCCGCGCCGTAAAACGCGTATACGGCCGAGGGGAACAGCGCCAGCACGTTTACCGCCAGCACCCGCGCCGCCCGGCGCAGGGAATACAGATACTCCACCTGCGGGAAATGCTTTTTAAACAGCCGGTAATTGATAAATAAACTGACGGCGCAGCACGCGAGCTGTGTGTACGGGTACGCAAACGCGCCCCAGATTTTCATCGTAAACGGCACCGAAACGATAAACAGCACAATGCCCGTGAGCGCATAGGGCAGGCTTTCTTTTACTTTTCTTCCGGCGGCCACCACGTTGTTCTGCATCAGAATAAGCGCCATAAACCACATCATTCCCATCAGCGGACGCAAAAACGCCGCCGCATCGTACGCGGCCCGGGGTGTAAAATGGCCGCGTTTAAAAAACAGCGTGATGATTTCCGGCGCGTAGAAACACGTAAACACCGCCAGCGGCGTGAGGAGAAAAAGCAAAAAATGCTGGGTGGACAGATAGTCCGCGTTTAGTTTGGTCCAGTCGTTTCGGGCGGCGCTTTCGGTCAGCTGGATTTTGGAGACATTGGTTACGCGCAGGGTAAAAATTTCGGTGGGGGAATCGGAAAGCTGTTTGGCGTAGTTAAGCGCGCTGACAAACCCGGCCGCCAGGCCGCTTAACAAATAAAGCGGCAGTACGCTGGAAACGATGTTGGTCAGTTCAATTAACTGGCTGCTGGCGAGGTTTTTGGTTAAATGTTTTTTCCAGCCCGGCCGGGAGGGCGCGAAATCCCAGGCCAGTTCTTTTTTCATCGTATACAGAAATACGGCGATTTGTACGGCGTTGGCCGCCAGAAAGCCGTACACCATGCTGATGATGCCCCAGGAGCGGCCGAAAACGGTTAAAAACAACAGCGGCAGCAGCGCATTAAGCGGCGTGAGCAGCGCGGAAGCAAAGCGGCGGTACATTTCCAGCACGCTGAGCAAATAGGAAGTCAGCAGCTGGAGGCCGAAGAGTAAAAACCCCAGCGACAGCAATGCTTTGTCCGCCGCCAGCTGGGTCGCTTCAAAGCGGGAAAACAACCCGGCAAGCGCCACCGGGCAGGCAAAACCCAGCGCCGCCAACAAGAGCGCCAGCGCCGCATAAAAATAAAACAAACCGTTTAACAGCGGCCGTCCCGCGCCGGGGGACTGCGCGTCCTGCGCCATGGCTTCCGGGATGATGACGGCGGCGTTCATCCGCTGTAAAAACGTTACGCCAAAGCCCATCAGCATAATGAGGTAAAAGTAAACGTCGGTGGTTTTGCCCGCGCCGTAGTACAGCGCAATTAAAAGTGCGTTGGCGAAAGACACCGCTTTCCACGCCAGCGTGGCCCCCACGGCCAGCACGGCCCCGGCGGTATAGGAGGTGGGCTTAAAAAGATTAACCATATTTGATATTATAATAATTTAGGAGAATAATATCGTGACCACTGAATTTGAACCCGTAATCGGGCTGGAAATACACGTCCAGCTCGCCAGCAAAACCAAATTGTTTTGCGCCTGCCCCAACGGCGTGGGCGACGAAACAAAGCCCAATACCGCCATTTGCCCCGTCTGCACGGGCCACCCCGGCGTACTGCCGGTGCTGACCGAAGGCGCCCTGGAACTGGCGGTGCGCGCCGGGCTGAGCATGAACTGCCAAATCAACGAATACTCCTCGTTCTCGCGCAAACATTATTTTTACCCGGATTTGCCCAAAGGCTACCAGATTACCCAGTACGACGAACCCATCAACGGCGCGGGATTTATTGAAATTACGTACGGCCCCAAAGACAATTTGCAGAAGAAAAAAATCGGCATCCATCACGCCCATCTGGAAGAGGACGCCAGCAAATCTTCGCACGAAGGCAGCTATTCGCTGATTGATTTTAACCGCTCCGGCTGCCCGCTGTTGGAAATCGTGTCCATGCCGGATATGCGCTCCGCCGACGAAGCCTACGCGTATCTAACCGAAATCAAACGCCTGATGCGCTGGGTGAGCGCGTCCAACTGCGATATGGAAAAAGGCGAACTGCGCGTAGACGTAAACGTATCCCTGCGCCCCAAAGGGCAGGAAAAATTCGGCACGCGCGCCGAAATTAAGAATTTGAACTCGTTTAAAGCCGTCAAAGACGCGCTGAATTACGAAATCGCGCGCCAGACGGAAATTTTAAACGGCGGCGGCCAGGTCAAACAGGAAACGCGCCTGTGGGACAAAGAGGAAAACGTCACCAAGCCCATGCGCTCCAAAGAAGACGCGCTGGACTACCGCTATTTCCCGGAGCCGGACCTTCCGCCCGTGGTGTTGGAGAAAGCGTGGCTTGCCGACGTAACGGCCCGTATGCCCGAACTGCCGGGCGCGAAAGAAGCGCGCTTTGTTAAAGAAGGCCTGTCCGCTTACGACGCGGGCGTGCTGACGAGTTCACGCGAAATTTCGGACTATTTTGAAGAAGTGACCAAGAGCGGCAAAGTGTCTTTGAAAACCGCTTCCAACTGGATTCAAACCGACCTGCTGGGGATGCTAAACGCCGAGAAGAAGGAAATTGAACAGTCTCCCATTCCCGCGGCGCGTTTGGCGGAGCTGTTGGAGTTGGTGGAAAGCGGTAAAATCAACCGCAAGCAGGGCCGCGAAGTGTTTGACGAAATTTGGAAAACGGGCGAAGCTCCCGCCGCCGTGGTGGAGAAGCGCGGCATGGTGCAGGTGAGCGACGAAGGCCAGCTGGAAGAATGGGCCAAAGCCGCTATGGAGGCCAACCCCAAAGCCGTGGCCGATTTTAAGGGCGGAAACAAAGCCGCCGTCGGCGCGCTGGTGGGTGCGGTGATGAAAATGAGCAAAGGCAAAGCCAACCCGCGCCTGATCAGCCAGCTGTTAAACAAGCTGCTCAGTTAGTTTGGGCGCGAAAGAGTTTACAAGCCGGTCCCTTTATGGGGCCGGCTTTTTGTGCATAAAGGCATAGGGAAGCGGCGGCAAGTACAAACGTTATTGGTCCGGGCCCCTGCAGGCCGCCCCGAACCCTGTGTCTGTTTTACCGTTTTAAGCAGGTCTTAGCCGTGTTGTTGTCGTTGTGTTTCCGGCCTTTAGCCCGTCTATAAAATCCGTTTTACGCGGGAGAAGCGTTTTATTTGTCTGAGCGGTAGCGAGTTGTAAAACGCGCCGCGTAAAACTGGATTTTATGGGCACCGGCCGGCAGTCTTTTTGTTCCTTTTTCTGCTGTCAGAAAAAGGGGCCTTGCAGGCCGTGCAGACTTTACGGTACTTGGCAACATTGTTTAAACAGTGTGGCTCAATTAGTCGGATGTACCCGTATAAAAAACCGCCCCCTGGAAGGGGGGCTTGTATTGTTTTTTTTTTTGATAAATTGGGAGATAGCCTAACAGCTAATCCCCTCCGTTGCGCTCACTTAAAACTTCTTCCACGGGGATTTTAACCCCATTCCCATCAGGATGGAAGGAGTTTCTATGAAACGTATTCTTTTGTTTTGTCTGTCTCTGTTCTTGTCCGTACCTTCTTTTGCCGAGATTATCTCTTCGGTCAGCTTTAATCCGTCTCGTATGGGTGAATATACGTATTTAAAGATAACGGATAAAGCCAATTTAAAAGGAGGCTTAAACGCCACCACAATGAACATTAACTCCGGCGGCACCGTAACGATGACGACGGATAACAGCGCGCGTATTTATGACGTGCCGACGGTAACGGGCGCGTCGGGTTCCGCTATCAATATGCCGAATACGGCTTTCCACGGCAATACGTCCAATACGTATTCCAGCTATAAATCGGAAAGCACATCCGCCCCGTCGGGTCTTTTACCGAGTGTAGCGGCCAAAGGCGGCACGCAGACATATAATAATGATTCGTATATCCAAACCTTGGACGCCGTAAATATGCTCAAACAGAAAGTGGGGAGTTTAAAGGGCGGCACTTTGGAGATTACGGGCAACGGCGGGAGCACGGTGGGACTGTACGACAGCGGGAATACGGCAGGTTTCCACTTGGCGGGGAATGACATCCCGGAGCCTACGGCCGCGCATACCAATACGGGTACTAACTTAACCCAGTGCCAGCTGGCGTGGGAAAAGAGAAAGACGAGTGACAGTACGCCGAAAGAAGTGTGGCTGCTGGCTCTTCAGAACTGCGGTGGCGGTCCTTCCAGTTCCTGTCCATCTACCGCGTGTACTGCGGGAACTACAAAAACGGAAAATTGCCCTAACGGATATACTGGATCCAAAACATATTATTGTGACGGCTATCCTTCTTGCAATTGGCGTCAAGTCTCTGGTTCGTGCACGCCTGTTAAATATTATTGGCGCTCTATGGGAACTATAGGCTACAGTTATGCGGGGCAATGCGCTTCGGTTCCGCCGTGTAGTAACTATTGTGCCGCCGCGGGGATGCCTTTTGGCCGAGTGTCGCTTGGAGAAGCCTGTACGGCCGTGGGATACAAAGCGTATACTTCCTGTACACAATACCAGTCAAACGACGGGCGGTGCCATATGACGTATAATGTTGTTTCTTGTCAAAACTAATTTAGTAAAAAACCCGGAACTTATGTTCCGGGTTTTTTAAAATACCGTTTAAAGGTTTTTAACTGCTTGCCGTAGGTATGTGGCCGCGCGGCGGCGGGCATCTTCTTTATTTTTGGCAAAATCCGTTAATACGGCGATTTGGTCCGGCGCGTATTTTTGTTTTTTAAGGGCCTTTTCTTCCAGTTCCCCGCAAATAAACAGGACGGGCTTTTTATGTTTTTTAGCCAGTTTCAGTACCGCCAGCGGCGCTTTGCCGTAGAAGGTCTGTTTGTCCAGTTTCCCTTCGGACGTAATCACGAGATCGGCCCAGCCGAAATGTTTTTCCAGCCCCGCTTTTTTAAATAAAAAGTCCGCCCCTAAAATCAGTTCCGCGCCAAAACAGCTGTAAAGCCCGGCGGCAATCGCGCCGGCGGCGGCGGTGCTGGGCGCGTGCGCCGGGTTGCGGCCGGACGCCCGGGCGGCGGCGCGCGCGAAAGCGGCCATGGCTTTATCCAACAATTTTACCTGCGCGGGCGAGGCACCTTTCTGCGGGCCGAACACTTTGGCTGAGCTTTTCGGGCCGAGGAGCGGATTGGTTACATCGGCTACGCCGTAAATTTTCACGCCTTTTAAATTTTTTCTAAGCCCCTTTAAGTCTATACTTTTAAGGCGCAGCAAAGGTTCCGCGCCCGGCGGCAGTTCGCGGTTTTTCTTATCCATAAAACGCGCGCCGCATGCGGCCGCCATACCGGCCCCGCCGTCGTTGCACGCCACGCCGCCTAAGCCTACGTAAACGGTTTTGGCGCCGGCCTGCACGGCTTTTAAAATCACCTGCCCCACACCGTAGGAAGAGGCTCCCATCGGGTCCAGCTCTTCCGGCCTGGCTTTGCCCAGGCCGCAGACGAGCGCGGTTTCCACCACGGCGGTCCGACTGTCTGAAAGAAGCAAAAAAGAAGTTTTGCGGGATTTTAAAAAAGCGTTTTTTGCGCGGAGCGTTACGGTTTGGGCGGACGGGTCCAGCGTTTGGAAAAAATCGGTAAATCCGTCCCCTCCGTCCGATACCGGCAGGGCGCGGACCGCGTGTTTTCCGCCCAGTGCGCGCGCCAGCACGCGTGCGGCGTCAGCCGCGCTTAGGGAACCTTTAAACGCGTTGGGCAGAATGAGAATGTTCATTTAAAATTTCCAGCTGAGTCTGGCCTGAATTACGGTGTTGGAAGAAGAGGAGTTTTTCAGTTCCCCGCTGCGCTGGGCAAATACCTGCCGCGCTTCCACGCCAATCATCACGTCGTCCACCAGCGTTTCCACGCCGATGCCGGCTCCGCCCGCGAATCCGTTGGATTTAATGGTGTCGCTCTGCATTTCACCGCGGTAGTTAAGCGTCAGCATTTCGTACGCGGCCGAGGCCGTGAGGTAAAATACAAAACGGCCGGCGGGATTAAGGTAGTAGTTGGCGGCGGCGCCGATGGTTAAAATCTGGCCGCTCGTTTTTACTTTCGGGTCCGGGTACGGCGGGTCCGAGGGGTCAACGGCGGTGTCGTTAGCGTTTTTTACGTTAGGGTCTTTATCGGCAAAAGAATTATTGGAAATGTTGGCGATGGCGAACATCGGGCCCGCCCAGAAGTTGCTTTCTTTTATGCGCCACATAAATTTGGAAGACACAATCGCGCTGGTGCCGCCCACATCTAAGGAATTGTCATCCGCGGTGTAGCCGTCGCGTGCGGAATTGTCCAGCTTTAAATCAAGCGGCATGACGCCTGCTTCCACGGCAAAGTATTTGTTGAAATCTTTTTCTTTCGGCTTGGCGGCGGGTTTGGCCGCTTCTTTCTTGGCGGTTTTTTTGGCGGACAGTTCGTTTTTGGCGGCGGCGGCGTAATCCTGCTGGCTTACTTCCCCGGTTTTAACGCCTTTGATAAACGCTTCTTCGTCCGTCATCGGGCGGGGCGCGGGCACTTCCACGCGGGCGGAAGGCGTTACCACCGAACCGTTGACGACGGTGGCTTTTTGGGCGTCAAACACCTGGTCAATGTCCGAATCAAAAGTCAGCCCCCCGGCGGCGGGTACCACGGCGGGCGCACCGGCCTGGGCGGCATTTTGCTGCGCGGCGGTGGCGGCGGCTCTTTCGGCGGCGGCCTGCTGCCGTTCAAGATTTTTTTCTACAAATTCTTTTTGGGCATTTTCGCCGCGGTCGTAATCGTACGTTTCAATGGAAACGATTTGCGGCATATCCACGTTGACGACGGCCCCGTCGTCGGTCTGGAGTTTTAAATTGAATTCGTCCAAATCCAAAATCACGCCCACCAGCTGTGTGCCGCCTTTTAAAATCAGGCGGTGCTTGTCGGGCAGGATGGCTTCAATTTCGCGTTGGTTGAGCGTAATATTGCCGTAAGACGTGGCCAGGTTAAGCGTGTATTCCGTCTGGGACAGAATAGACCCGCTGATCAGCTCCCCGTCTTTCATTTTTATGGTTTCCGCCTGCAATACGGCGGCGGCCAGCACCAGGCATATGGCAAAAACGCTTCTTTTCATACAACCTCACTCGGATAAAAGGGCAAAAGGGCGGCGCGGGCGTGCCGCGCCGCAGCTGTTATTTGGATTCGTGTTCCACTACTTTTTCAATGTTGGATTCGGCGGGAGCTTCTTCCACCGCTGCTTCGGTAACGGAGCAGCCGCACGGAGCCACCGCTTTTTTAATTTTGCGTACGGCCTTGAGAATCTTGGCCACGGTCAAGAAACCCACGGCGGCGGCCAAATCGCTCGCCACATAGAAGGCGGCGGCCAGCCACATTTCGCTTCCGGTCAGTTGCGGATGCGTGAAGATGGCGTACGCCTGGAATACGGCGTAAACCAACGCGAGATAGAAAAGCGCCAGGAAAATGACGGACAACCCCTTTAGGCACAGCCAGTTGTGCGGCCACCATTTGGCGCATTTGCAGCATTTAGACATAGTTCACTCCTTTTATATGCGGGGAAACATCTTACCCCCCTATGCACATATTGTATCAAAAGAATAGGCTTATAGCGATAATTCTCTTGGTATAAAATCGTATCTTTTACGGGTCGGAAACGCAACCGGAAAACAGGGTTATCCGGCGTCGGGGCGGCAAAGGGTTTGACGCACGGTGATAAGCGCGCCCAGCAGACGGATGAGAAGCGTCCACCCCATACACGCGAGCGCGGCCTGAAGCGTCGCCAGCGCGTAAATCCGGCGCAGCGGGGCGGAATGGACGGCCAGCTCCGCCGCGCTTATAAATAAGGTTTGCACCCAGCATAGGGCCGCATACGCGCCCACGGCCAGCGTGGCGTAAAACAGGGCGATAAACAACCGCCTGAGGCCTTTAAGCCCCAGCCAGTTATGCGGCAGAAAAGGAAGGATTTTTTTACAGGCGTCCCGCATCTTTTAACAGCTCCTCGGCGTGGGTAAACGCGGCGGAGCGTCTGTCCGCCCCTCCGCCCAGCATCCGCGCGATTTCGGCGGTTAAGCCCTCGCCCGAAAGGGGGCTGATGGATACGTCCGTAGCGGTTTGGGAAGCTTTTTTATCCACGTGAAAATTCTGGTCCGCCTGCGCGGCCACCTGCGCCAGGTGCGTTACGCACAGCACTTGGCGGCCCTGTGCGGCGGAGCGCAGTTTCTGCCCCACCAAATGCCCCGTTTCCCCGCCGATGCCGGCGTCCACTTCGTCAAACACCATTACGGGCACGGTCGGCGCGAGCACGGTTTTCAGGCCCAGCATCACGCGCGAAATCTCGCCGCCCGAAGCGATATTTTTCAACGGCCGCAGGGACTGGCCGGGGTTGGGGGAGAATAAAAATTCCACTTTGTCCGCGCCTGTCGGGCCGACGTTTTCTTCGTCCATTTCCACGGCGGTGGCGAAACGCACCGCGTGAAAGCCCAGCGGGCGGATTTGTTCGGTGATGAGCGCGGAGAGTTTTTCGGCGGCTTCCATACGTTTGTCGTGCAGTTCGCGCGCGAGTTTTAACAGGGTTTTTTTGTCTTTTTCCAGCTCGGCCAGCAGTTCCTGCTCGCGCTCTTCGGAATGCTGTAAATTGTCAATACGCGCGCGCAGCTCTTCGGCGGTGCGTAATACGTCGGCGATTTCCGGCCCGTATTTGCCTTTTAAGCGTTTGATTTTTTCGTGGCGTTCCAGCATTTTGTCCAGCGCGTCGGGCTCTAGATTGATGTCGTCTTTATATGCGCCCAGCGTGGCGGCGGCATCTTCCAGCGTTAACAGCGCGGAGCTGACGTCCTGCGCCAGCGGGGCCAGGTTTTCGTCCAGTTCCGCCATATTTTGCAGTTCCCGCGCGGCTTTGCCCGCGCGCGCGGTGGCGGAATCTTCGGCTTCGTAGAGTTCGTTGTACGCTTCGGCCGCCATTTCAAGCAGTTTGCCGGCGTGCTTCATTTTGGGCAGGGTCTGCTCCAGCTGGAAATCTTCGTCCGCCGTCGGGTTGATGTCTTCAATTTCTTTGAGCTGGTACCGGCTCATATCCAGCAGGCGTTCTTTTTCCTGCGCGCTTAAACGCGCGGCGTCCAGCTTGGCCTGTACGGCCTGTACGCGGCGGTAGGCGTCTTCGGTTTTTTGCACGAGCGTTCCGTGCTTGGCAAATTTGTCCAGCAGCAGCAAATGCACGGAAGCGTGCATCAGGCTTTGGTGTTCGTGCTGGCCGTGAAAGTCCACCAGCGCGCGGCCTATATGCGCCAGCGCGGCCACCGTAACGGCGCGTCCGTCGGCATAGGCTTTGCCTTTGCCTTTGCGGTCCAGTTCGCGCTTGAGGGTGAACACGTCGCCGGAAATCTGATATTCTTTGCGCACGGCTTCGGGCAGCATATCGCTGGAGAACACGGCGGACACGGTCATTTTGTCCGCACCGTCTTTAATGACGGACACGTCCCCGCGCGCGCCCAGCACAAACCCCAGCGCTTCAATAACGATGGATTTGCCCGCGCCCGTTTCGCCGGAAAATACGTTCAGCCCCGGGGCGAAATCCAGCGACAGGTCCGAAATAATGGCAAAATTTTGTACGCGCAGGCGCGAGAGCATACTAACGGTTCCCCCATTTGAGTTTACGGTTTAAAATCGGAAAGAAGCCGCGTTCCGGCGGGCAGAGCAGTTTGGCTTTTACCGGGCTGCGCGTAATCTGCACGCGGGCGCCGGGCGGAAGGGTTAAATTGATTTGGCCGTCAATGCTGGCTATGGCGCGGTCGGCCTCGTTTTTAAAAGAAGGCGTAAGCGTAAGGGAGCCTTCGGCGGATAAAATAAGCGGCCGCTGGTTAAGCGTGTGGGGGCAGATGGGCGTAACCACCAGCACGTCCACGCCCGGCTGCACGATGGGGCCGCCCGCCGCCAGCGAATAGGCGGTGGAGCCCGTGGGGGTGGAAACGATTACGCCGTCCCCAAAATACGAAGGCATTTCGCTCCCGCTCCAGGCGGCTTCAATCAAAAAAGCCCGGGGCGCGGCGGCGCGGAGCACGCAGTCGTTAAACGCCAGAAACTCCCGGTCTTTGGCGTTGGGCGTCAGTACGCGCGTGTGGAGCATAAGGCGTTCGTTGACGGCGCACTTGCCTTCCAGCAGGGCTTGCAGAGAGTTTTGGCAGTCGTTCTGTTCGCACGCGGCCAAAAAGCCCAGCGTGCCGCAGTTGATGCCGAAAATGGGAATGTTAAGCGGTGCGGCGGCGCGGGCGCAGTGAAGCATCGTCCCGTCTCCGCCCATACTGACCAGCAGGTCCGCCGGTTCGTCCGCCAGGCCGCTTAAATCCGTCAGCAGGCGCGCCCGCACGCCGTTTTGGCGCAAAAAAGCGCACGCTTCTTCGGCCAAAGGCCGGACGGGCGTTTTGTGCGCATTGTAAAAAACGGCGGCTTGCTTAAAATTCATAGTACTCTTATTTTAGCAAAAAAACCCGGCGGCGGGAGGGGGACAACTAATCCCTTTTTGGGGGCGGCGCACGCCTTCCGGCGGTTGTGCAAAATGATATAATATTATAGGTTAGAAGCAACAGAAAGGGGGTCTTACTATGTGGGACTATACGGATAAAGTAATGGATCATTTTAAAAATCCGCGCAACGTGGGAGCCATTCCCGACGCCGACGGGACGGGTCAAGTCGGCAGCCTGGTGTGCGGAGACGCCCTGAAACTGACGATTAAAGTCAACAAGGACACCGATGTCATTGAAGACGCCAAATTTGAAACATTCGGCTGTGCAAGCGCGATTGCCTCGTCTTCCATTTTAACCGAAATGGTGAAAGGCAAAACCATCGCCGAAGCGTCCAAAATCACCAACCAGGACATCGCCGACGCGCTGGGCACGCTGCCCGCCGAAAAAATGCACTGCTCCGTAATGGGTATGGAAGCGCTGGAGGCCGCCGTTAAAAGCTACCGCCAGGGCGGCAAACCCGTGGTGTTTGAGCAGGAAGAAGAAAAAATCGTCTGCCACTGTTTTAACGTGTCGGAAGAAACGATTATTAAAGCCATCCGCGCCAACCATTTAAAAACCGTGGACGACGTTACCCACTTTACCAAAGCGGGCGGCGGCTGCGGGCGGTGCAAGGGCGACATTCAGAAAATTCTGGATAAAGTAAACGGCGCGTGCGAAATCCCCGCCGCGGCTGCGCAAAAAACCTTTGCGCAGATGACGGTGGTGGAAAAAATCAAAACGATTGAACGCGTGCTGGAAGAGGACGTGCGCCCGAAACTGAATATGGACGGCGGCTCCGCGGAGCTGGCGGACCTGGACGGAAACACCGTAAAAATCCGCCTGACCGGCATGTGCAGCGGCTGTGCGGGCGCGGCGGGCACGCTTAAAAATTTTATTGAAAAAACACTGAAGGAGAAAGTGGATTCGTCCCTCAGCGTGGAGCAGGCGTAATATGAAAGTCATTTATATGGACAACAACGCCACCACCCAGTGTTCGCCGGCGGTGGTGGAGGCGATGCTTCCGTACTTTTCCGAAAAATACGGCAATGCGTCCAGCATGCACGCCTTCGGCGGGAACAACCGCCGCGCCATAGACGCCGCGCGCAAAAGCACGGCGGAACTGATCGGCGCGGCCTACCCGGACGAAATTATTTTCACTTCCTGCGCGACGGAAAGCGACAATACGGCTATTTTCTCCGCCGTGCGCACCCAGCCCAGGAAAAAACATCTCATCACCTCCGCCGTGGAACACCCGGCCATTATGGAGCCGTACAAATACCTGGAATCGCAGGGATACCGCGTGGACTTTATCGGCGTGGACGAGTTCGGCCGTTTTGATATGGAACGCTTCAAAAGCGTGATTGACGAAGATACGGCCCTCGTGTCCGTAATGTGGGCCAATAGCGAAACGGGAACCATTTTCCCGGTGGCCGAAATCGCGCGGATTGCGCACGAACACGGCGCGCTGTTTCATACGGATGCGGTGCAGGCCGTGGGCAAAATTCCGGTGGACGTAAAGGCGGCGGGGATTGATATGCTTTCGCTCTCCGCGCACAAATTTCACGGCCCCAAAGGGGTCGGCGCGCTGTACGTCAGACGCGGCACCCGCTTTATGCCGTTTATGCTGGGCGGCCATCAGGAAAAACGCCGTCGCGCCGGCACCGAAAACGTGCCTTATATCGTGGGGCTGGGCAAAGCCAGCGAACTGGCGCTTGCGCGCCTGTCGGACGGAACGCCCGCGCGCATTGCCGCGCTTCGCGACCGGCTGGAGCAGGGCATTTTGGCCGCCGTGCCGGACGTAAAAGTAAACGGGGACCCGGCCTGCCGCGTGCCCAACACCACCAATATCAGCTTTGGCTATATTGAAGGCGAATCCATCTTGATGTATTTAAACGATTTCGGCATATGCGCCTCGTCGGGTTCGGCGTGTACGTCGGGCTCGCTGGAGCCGTCGCACGTGCTGCGCGCGATGGGCGTGCCGTTCCAGTTTGCGCACGGGTCCATCCGCTTTTCGCTTTCCGACCAAACGACGGAAGAGGAGGTAAATACCGTGCTGAAAGAACTGCCTCCCATTATTGAACGGCTGCGCAAGATATCGCCGTTTTCGCGGCTGGCCGCTTAAATTTATGTGCGCCGCGCCTTGAACGGGCGCGGTTTTTTGGACGCCCGTATGAAAAAATATTTATGGCTGTTGTTTTTGTTGTGCCCTCTTTTCCTTTCCGCCAAAACGACGGTTTTGTATCACACCAGCGATGTGCATGGTTTTTTCTATCCGCGTGAAGGGCGCGGCGGGTTTGCCGCACTCAAGGCTGTTTTGAACGGGGAAAAACGGCCGTTTTTACTTTTGGACAGCGGAGATTTCGCCAACGGTACCGCCGAAACCCGCAGTTCAAAAGGCTTAAAAGCCGTAGAAATGATGAACCGTATGGGGTACGATGCGGCCACGGTCGGCAATCATGAGTTTGATTTTACCGAAGACGGCCTGGCGCCGCTGTTTGAAAAAGCGGATTTTGCCGTGCTGGCCGCCAATTTGCGTAATACCGATTCCGGCGGCTTTCCCGCTTTTGTGCAGCCTTACCGGGTGTTTGAGGCGGACGGCGTGCGGGTGGGCGTTGTGGGGCTGGCCAACCGCAAACCCGCCAAACCCGTAAAAAAATACCGTTTTTCCAAACCGCTGGAAGCGCTGGAAAAAGCGCTGGCGGCGATGGAATCCCAAAAACCGGATGTGGTGGTTGTGCTGGCGCACGATTCGCTGGCGGATTATAAAAACGGCATCCTGCCGTATATGGGGGATATCGCGCTGAAATACGGCGGCCGCGTACACGCGGTGCTGGGCGGACATGCGCACAAAATTTTTCAGAACGAATACATCAACGGCGTGCTGTTTGTGGAAAGCGGCAGTTATTTAACCGGCGTCAGCCGTATAACGGTGGAAACGGACGACGAAACGGGCAAATTCGTGTCCGCCAAGTCCGAACTGATTCCGCTCGTGACGGCCAAAACCGGCGAAGACCCGGAAATAAAAGCCTTCGCCGATGCCCTGCGGGAGCCGGGAATAGACGAAGTGCTGGGCTTTGCCGGCGAAACGCTTGCCAAAAAGCCCGCCGATTCCTCCTGCCAGGACGGCGCGCTGGACGACTGGGTGGCCGATTTGGGCCGTTCGTACAGCGGGGCGGAAGTGTTTATCCATAATACGGGCGGCACCCGCGTGGATATGAAAAAAGGTCCCGTCACCCCGCGCAGTTTAACGGAGCTTTTTCCTTTTGACGATTCGGTCGTACTGATGCGGGTGTCCGGCCGGATGCTTAAAAAATTTATAAAAGACGGCTTGCTGCCGTGGAATAAATACACTTATTCCGGCTTGACGGTTTCATACCGGAAGGGAAAAACGGGAAAAGTGCTGGATTTAGCCGTTTCCGTAAACGGCAAGCCGCTGGAAAACCGTAAAATTTACACGGTGGGGACCAATTCTTTTGTGGCAGGACACAAAACTTTTTCCCGGGTGGCGGATAAAAAGTCCGCCGGGCCGAAAACGGTGCGCGCCCTGATAGAGGACGCTTTAAAAAACGGTCCCGTTTTCCCGCCGCGGACGGGGCGCATCGTGCGTTTGGCAATGTAAGGCGGCCTTGTGATTGCGCGGCGTTTTTGTTACTATAAAATTATCCCCCTATAAGGAGAGAGAGGCCCCTACTATGAAAAAAACTTGGTTGCTGCTTGCAGCGCTGCTGCTCCCCCTGGCTTTGACGGCCAAAACTACCACGATTTACCACACAAGCGACGTACACGGTTTCTTCTATCCGCGCGAAGGCCGGGGCGGTTTCGCCGCGATGGCGGCGGTGCTGAAAGCCGGCCCGAAATGCTACCTGCTGTTGGACAGCGGGGACTTTGCCAACGGCACCGTGGAAACCCGCAATTCCAAAGGTTTAAAAGGCGTACAAATGATGAACCGCATGGGGTATGACGCCGCCACCATCGGCAACCACGAATTTGATTTTAAGGGCGAAGGCGTCGCGCCGCTGCTGGCCAACGCGCAGTTTGCGGTGCTGGCCGCCAACTTTTTTGAAACGTCCACCGGCAAATATCCGCCGTCCGTTCTGCCGTATAAAATTTTTGACGAAAACGGCGTAAAAGTGGCCGTAATCGGGCTGGCGAACCGCGTTCCCACCAATCCTTCCAAATTGTATTCCTACGGCAAGCCGCTGGCGGCTTTGGAAAAAGCGCTGACGGCGGCGGAAGCCAAAAAGCCGGATGTGGTGGTCGTGCTGGTGCACGATTCGCTGGAAGACGACAAGCACGGCACGCAGTCTTACGTAGGGGACATCGGCCGCAAATTCGCGGGCCGGGTACATGTGGTGCTGGGCGGCCATGCGCATAAAATTTTCCAGAACAAATACATTAACGATGTGCTGTTTGTGGAAAGCGGTTCTTATTTAAACAACGTCAGCCGCATATCCGTAGAGACGGACGACGAAACGGGCAAGTTCGTGTCCGCCAAGTCCGAACTGATTCCGCTCGTAACGGCCAAAACCGGCGAAGATGAGGAGATGAAAGCCTATGCCGATTCCCTGCGCGAGCCGGGCGTGGACGAAGTGGTCGGCACCGCGTCGGACGTACTGACCAAACTGCCTGCGGATGAAAACCGGCAGGATTCGCCGCTTAACGACTGGATTGCCGACCTGCTGCGCGCGTATTCCGGCGCGCAGATTGCCGTGCACAACAACGGCGGCACCCGCGTGGATATGAAAAAAGGCCCCGTTACCAAGCGCGATTTAATTGACATCCATCCCTTTGACAATACCGTAACGCTGGTAACCGTGGACGGCAAGTTCTTAAAACGTTTCGTAAAAAAAGGCTTTGCGCCGCGCAGCCTCTACACGTATTCGGGCCTGACGATTACGTATAAGCAGAACAAAAAAGGCAAAATCAAAGACATTGAAATTTTAGTGGACGGCAAGCCCGTTGAAAACCGCAAAAAATATACGCTTGTTACCAACTCGTATATTGCCGGCGGCGGCAGCGAAGGCTGGATGTTTAAACAAATCCCGGACGAAGACAAAAAGCTGGCCGGGTCCAAAACCATCCGCGATTTGATGGAAGACGCGCTTAAAAAAGGGCCGGTAACGCCGCCCCAGACGGGGAGAATCATCCGGCGGTGATATGCGCGTAAAACGGTTTGCGGCGGTACTGGCGGGGCTGGTTCTCCTGGGCGGTTGCGCCCGGGAGGAGTTGACTTCCGTTGACATTTTTTTTACGGCCGACGTGCAGGGCTTTTACTGGTCCCGCCCGGAACCGCGCCTGGACAACCGCGAAGCCGGCGGCTACGCCGTGCTTAAAAATTTCCTGCAAAGCCGGGAGGGGGAATACCTCCTGTTTGACGGCGGCAGCTGGTTCGGCTCCGCGCCCGAAGGCACCATGACCAAAGGCGCCTACGTGGCCGAGCTGGCCCGCACGCTTCCCTATACCGCCGGAACCATCAGCGATAAAGATTTAGTCTACGGCTGGCCGTCTCTGCGCGCCATCGTGCGCGAAATGCCCTATCCGTTTGTGGTGGCCAACCTGCGGCTGGAAAACCAAATCCCCTGGCCGATGCACGATTATCAAATCCGTACGGTAAACGGCATTAAAATCGGCGTGTTCGGGCTGATTAATCCCACCAATATCAACAAAAACAAATCCCGCCTGCCGGGCCTCTCGGCACAGGACCCGGTGCAGGCCGCCAAAACCATGACGGCCTTACTGCACGAAAAAGGGGTGGATTATATCATCCTGCTCAGCTCCCTGGGCGACCCGGAAAAAACGGGCGTCAGCGATACGTCCATCGCCGAAGAAGTCAGCGGCATTCATTTGATTTTAAGCTCCAATAAAGACCGCGAAAACGCGGAAACCGACCAAATCAACGATACGTTTATCGTCTATCCCGGCTCCAAGTTAGACAGCGTGGCCCTCGTGCGTCTGTCGTTTGACAAGAACAAACAATTCCGGGGGCAGACGTTTGAAGACATTCCGCTTTTGAAAGATTCTTTTTCGGAGGACGCGGAAATCGCGGGCCGGGCCGCATCGCTTCGGGCGGAAACCCGTCAAAAAATGAACGCCCGCGTGGCCGAACTGCCCGCGCAGATTAATACCGCGCTGGCGCAGGAATCCGCGCTGGGCAATTTACTCACGCAGTGCCTGTATAAATGGTCCCGCCTGGACGGCGCCGTGCTTAATTCGGACTCTATCCGCAGTTCCCTGCCCGCCGGGCGTTTGTCCGAATATGATTTGTACAAAGCCTATCCGTACGGGGACAATATCACTTTTCTTACCATTAAAGGCGCGGCGTTTGTAAAAGCGATGGAAGCCTCTTTAAACGCCAAAGACAATTTCCCGCAGATTGCCGGATTTACCGTGTCGTACGCGGACACGCCGCAGGGCAAAAAAATCCGCCAGATTACCCTGGACAATGGCCGCGTCGTCCGCCCGCAGGATACGTACCGCTTTGCGGTAACGGACCATGTGCTGGCCGGCGGCTTCGGGCATGACGGGTTTATTGATTCGCTGGAATTTAAAAACACCTTTGTGGAAGCGCGCCAAATTATGCGCTCCTGCCTTGCGCGCCAAAAAACGGTGGAGGCCCCGGCGCTCGGCCGCTGGAAAAAAGTAAAATGACGCTTATCCGCCCGCTGACCATAGGCTCGTTTACGGCCCCGAACAATTTACTGCTGGCCCCGATGGCGGGCATTACCGATTCGCCTTTCCGGGTGCTTTGCTTAAAGGGCGGCGCGGGGATTGTGTGCGCGGAAATGGTGTCGGCGCACGCCTTGCATTTCGGCAGCCCCAAAAGCGGGAAAATGCTTCAGGTCAATCCCAAGGAACATCCCGTTTCCATGCAGATTTTCGGCTCGGACGAAACGACTATTGCCGAGGCCGCGAAAAACGCCGAAGCCCAAGGTGCCGATATCGTGGATTTAAACGCCGGGTGCCCGGTTAAAAAAATTAATAAAGCGGGCGCGGGCTGTGTGTTGATGAAAGACGAAGCCAAGCTGGGCCGCCTGATTGAAGCCGCGGTAAAAAGCGTACGCATTCCGGTAACGCTTAAAACGCGCATCGCGCTGACCCGTAAAGAACTGTTGGGGGCGCGGCTGGCTAAACTGGCGGAAAACGCCGGCGCGGCGGCGGTTACTTTGCACGCGCGCGCGGCGGTGGACGTGCATGCCGGGCCGCCCAATATAGAAGCGCTGGCCGAAGCGTGCCAGGCGGTTAAGATTCCCGTCATTGGCAACGGCGGGGTATTGGACGCGGCGGCGGCGCGGCGGTTTTTGCAGGCCGGATGCGCGGGGGTGATGATTGGGCGCGGCGCGGTCGGCAATCCGTTTATTTTTAAAGATATTGCGGACGAGCTGGAAGGGAAGCCTCTCTCTGCCCACACGCCGGCCTGGCGGATGGCCGTGTACCGGGACCTCATCCGGGAAAACGTGTCTTTCTACGGCGAGCGCATAGGCGTCAACCGCAGCCGCAAAACGGCCGGATATTGGATAAAAGATTTTGAAAACGCGGCGCAGGTGCGCGGCGCATTCGTGCGGATGGACGCCTTGGCCGATATAGAAACCCTCTTTGCCCGGACGCTTGAGCGGCTGGAAACGCAAAAAAATCCGTAAAATCCCCTACATTTTGATATAATATATAGGAAACCACGAGTCATTAAGACAGCGGCCACCACTCCGCTGCGCATTAATTACACAAGGTAGAAACCAAACATATGACAAAAACTTTTTTGCCTTCCGTTAAGGAAGTTGAAACCACCCGCAAATGGCATCAGATTGACGCCACGGGTCAAACCCTGGGCAGACTGGCCACGAAAATCGCCGTGCTGCTTATGGGCAAACACAAAAAGACCTATACGCCTCATATGGACTGCGGCGACTTCGTCGTCGTTACCAATGCCGGCAAAGTCAAACTGACCGGTAACAAGCTGGAACAGAAGGTTTACTTCTCCCACTCCGGTTACGCCAAAGGCGCTAAAGAAACTCCGGTCAAAAGAGTGTTGGAAAAGAACCCCACCAGAGTGCTGGAACTGGCCGTTAAGAGAATGTTGGACGAAAACAAACTCCGCGCGCCCAGAATGAAACGCTTGAGACTGTTCGCCGGCGAAGAACATTCCTTCACCGAACGCTTTGGTAAATAAGAGGGATAGAAATTTATGAACAATACGAAAGAACTTAAAACCGGAAGAAGAAAAACCTCCGTCGCCACGGTAGAGCTCTTGAAAGGCAAAGGCGTAATCACCGTCAACGCCAAATCTTTGGACGAGTATTTCGGCAACCACGCCCGCTGCAAAGCGGCCGTGAAAGCCCCGCTTGCGCTCACCAACCTGGATAAAGAATACGACGTTACCGCCAAAGTAGTGGGCGGCGGCGTGTCCTCCCAGGCCGGCGCGCTGCGCCACGCGATTGCGCGCTCTTTGGCCGCGATCAGCGAAGATCTGAAAAAAGCCGTGAAAAAAGCCGGTTATCTTACCCGCGACCCGCGTATGGTTGAAAGAAAGAAACCCGGTCAGCCCGGCGCCCGCAAACGCTTCCAGTTCTCCAAACGTTAATCGTTGGCTGGAACTTTGCAGGAAATGTTTTGCAACCCCCGCTTACGCGGGGGTTGTTGCATATAGCGAAAACCCCTGTCTCCCTCAACTGTCATTTCCAAAAGGCATAAAAGCCCCTTCTTTCCCCAGGCCCTGGCCAGGCCAGAGCCCCAAGGCCTTGGACCTGTTGCGGCTGACCCGAAGTTGTGTTCGTTTTGTCGTTGTATGCAGGTCTTAGCCCTGTTTATAAAACGCCTCAAGGCGGAAGAATGTTTTTACTTGTTTGAGCGGCAGCGAGTTGTAAAAACATCCGCCGCGAGTGCGTTTTATAGGGCCCGAACCCTGCGGGCCGCCTAAGCGAGTTTTTTGCCTACTTTTTGTCGGCACAAAAAGTAGGAAATAGTTTTGGAATTCTATCAGAAAAAGGACGTAAAACCTTTTGCTTCTTTTAGAAATAAAAGAAGAAAGATATAAAAGGCTTGTATTGT
>NZ_CAUDSG010000013.1:0-40741 GCF_958451995.1 Candidatus Avelusimicrobium alvi | reverse complement strand
AGATTTTACTTCCTTTTTCTGACAGCAGAAAAAGGAACAAAAAGACTGCCGGCCAGTGCCCATAAATCCAGTTTTACGCGGCGCGTTTTACAACTCGCTATCGCTCAAACAAATAAAACGCTTCTCCCGCGTAAAACGGATTTTATAGACGGGCTAAAGGCCGGAGCAACAACGGCAACAACACAGCCCAATAAGCCGCCCGCAGAGTGCGGGGGCAGGGCCCGGAGCCGGAGCCCCCTTCTCTGGCCTGACCAGGGCTAAAGCAATAAACGGTGCTATTAGTTAGATGGGAACAACAAGGGAGGTATGCGCCGCGGCAAACTTCAAATCCCCCGATATGAACAGTTGTTCCGCCGGGAGCAAAACGAAGTATAATACAATTATGGCGCCAAAAACTCCCACCTTTAATGCCCGCGTATACGATATTGTGCGGCTGATTCCGCGCGGCAAAGTGCTCAGTTACGGCAAAATTGCGCGGCTGACGGGCAATCCGCGCGCTTCGCGCGCCGTGGGGTACGCGGTGGCTTCGCCCTACGCGCCGAAACTGCCGTATCACCGCGTAGTATATAAGGACGGATCGCTCAGCCCGGCGTTTATCGTAAAAGGCCAAAACCGCCAGTATACGCTCCTGAAACAGGAAAATGTTTCTTTTACTAAAGACCGGCGCGTACAAATGAAAAAACACGAATGGCGCGCCGACGGCGTAAGCCTGAAACTTTTTAATAAATACGGTTTGTAACAATCACCCGATTCACCAAATGAAAAACCCCGGGACGGGAAACGTTCCGGGGTTTTGCAAAATACGTAAGCGTTACAGCGTATCTTTCAGGCCGCCAATCAGTTCCTGCCACGGACGTTTGGCCTCGCCGCCGCCCTGCGCAAAATCCGCGCGGCCTCCGGCACGGCCGTTTAAGTCCGCCGCGATTTGCTTGGCTACGGTTACCGCGTCCACATTGGGCAGTTTGCCCGCCATCTTGACGACGAACGAGCGTTTGCCGTCTTTGTCGCACGCCACAATAACCAGCGCCTGCTGGTGTTTTTGGGCCACGGTGTCGGCGATGGCGCGCAGTTCTTTGGGTTCCGCGCCGTCCGCATTGCGCAAGACCAGCGATACGCCGTTTTTCATCGTAAAAGTCATCTCGTCCATACCGCCCGCCGCCAGTGTTTTCTCGCGGAATTGGGTATAGCGTTTTTTGACTTCTTTGAGTTCGTCCATCACCGCGTTAACGCGGGCGAACACGTCTTTAGACGGCACTTCCAGCCGTTCGGCCAGCGCGTCCGCCTGGCGGTTCACGTCTTTTAAATAGTCCACCGCCGCGTAGCCCGCCACGCCTTCAATGCGGCGCACGCCGGCGGAAACGGAGCCTTCTTTCAGCACCAAAACGGTAATTACGTCCGCCGTGTTCTTGACATGCGTGCCGGCGCAAAGCTCCAGGCTGTATTTTTCTTCGGGGCGCTCAAAGCTCCCGCCCATCATCACAAAGCGGGCCGGGTCGGCGTACGTTTCGCCCAAAAGCGTTACCGCGCCGAGTTTTTCCGCATCCGCCAGCGGGCGGACTTCGCACGAAACGGGCAGTGCGGCTTCGGCCGCCTGATTGGCGATTTGCCAGGCCTTGTTTAATTCTTCGGCCGACGGGGTTTTGGAAAGCGTATAGTCAAAGCGGAAGCGGTCCGCCGACACGTAAGACCCGCTCTGATGCACGGACGGCCCAAACACCCGGCGCAGGGCCGCGTTGACCAGGTGAATCGCGCTGTGGTTGGCCATCAGGCGTTTGCGAAGCCCGGCGTCCACCGTCAGCGTTACCTTGTCGCCTTTTTTAAGCGTACCGCTGATTTTATGCAAATACACTTTGCCCAGCGGTTTTTGCACATCTTCCACGCGGGCGGTTTCTTGGCCGGCCAGCAAAATAAGGCCCTTGTCCCCCACCTGTCCGCCGGATTCGGCGTAGAAAGGGGTGCGGTTAAATACGGCAAAGCCGCCGCCGGACAGTTCGTCCGTCAGTTCAAATTTTTCGTTTAACAGCGCCAGCGTTTCGGCTTCGTCCGTCAGCGTTTCGTAGCCGGTAAATTCGGTGGCCGGATAGCCGTTTTCAATTTTCTGCATCATTACGGCTTTGCCTTTGGTAAATTCGTCCGCGTACGAGCGGCTCTTTTCCTGTGCGGCTTCTTTGGCTTTTTCGTAACCTTTTTCGTCCACCGTTACGCCTTTGGCGGCGGCGATTTCTTTGGTCAGCTCCAGCGGGAAACCAAATGTTTCGTGCAGGTGGAACGCCTCTTCGCCCGGCAGGGTTTTTCCGCACGAAGCCAGCAGGGCGGCCAGCTTTTCTTCGCCGGTTACCAGGGTTTTTAAGAAGGTGGTTTCTTCCAGCTTCAGCACGTCCTGGATGTGGGAAAGGTTCTTGTCAATTTCCGGGTACAGACCCGCAAAAATGGACTGCACCACCGGCGCCAGCGTATACAAATACGGTTTTTCGTTGCCCATCAGCTTGGCGTAGCGCGCGGCGCGGCGGATTAAGCGGCGCAGGATGTAACCGCGCCCTTCGTTGGAAGGCAAAATGCCTTCTGCAATCAAAAAGCTGGAGCTGCGCACATGGTCCGCAATAATGCGAAGGGCGGAAATTTCTTCTTTCGTGTCGCCCTTAATGCCCAGATCCCGTTTGGCGCGGGCGGTAAGCGGGGTGAACAAATCGGTTTCAAATACGTTTTTGGCGTTTTGCATCGCCATGCACAGGCGTTCAAGGCCCATGCCCGTATCAATGTTTTTATGCGGCAGAGGTTTAAAGGAGCCGTCTTCCTGGCGGTCAAACTGCGTAAACACCAGGTTCCAGATTTCCACATAGCGGCCGCAGTCGCACGTAATGTCGCAATGCGGGTTTTTGCATCCTTTATCGCCGAAATCGTAATAAATTTCCGAACACGGGCCGCACGGGCCGGTGGGGCCCATGGTCCAAAAATTGTCGGCTTCGCCCAGTTCAAAAATACGTTCTTTGGGCACATAGTTCAGCCACTCGTTATAGGCCTCTTCGTCGCGCGGCGCGAGGCCGCCTTTGTAGATGCTGACGGAGAGTTTTTCGGCCGGGATTTCCAGCGTTTTGGTCAGGTACTCCCACGCCCAGGCGATGGCCTGTTTTTTAAAATAATCGCCGAACGAAAAATTGCCCAGCATTTCAAAAAACGTCAGGTGGCGTTCGGTAAAGCCCACGCTGTCAATATCCGTGGTGCGCACGCATTTCTGGCAGGTAACGGCGTTTTTGAGGGATTTATCAATGCCCAAAAAATTGGCTTTAAACTGCACCATCCCGGCGGAGGTGAACATAAGGGTGGGGTCCGACTGGGGAATAAGCGAGCTTGACGCCACAACCGGAAGCCCTTTGGAGTGGAAAAATTGCAAATAACCGTTTCTGATTTCTGTGCTTGTTTTCATAAAACCTTCTTTATCTGACTTATAAAACATATATAATAAAGTATATCAAATACGGGGGACGCTCCGCGCGCCGCCCGCAGGGGAAATGATGACTTTACACACCGAACCCATCCGCTTCGTCTGCTTTGACGCGGACGATACGCTTTGGAAAAACGAAGAGTTTTACCGCGCCGCCGAACAGCGGTTTTACGCGTTGCTTTCTTCCAAACTGACCGAAGAACAGGCCGCCGACGCGCTGTTTCATACCGAAATGGCCAACCTCCGGGCCTTTGGCTACGGGGCCAAGAGTTTTACGCTGTCCATGATAGAGACGGCTCTTAACGCACTGGAAGGCGAAGCCGCCGCCCAAGCCGCGCGCGAAATTCTGCAAACCGGCAAAGAGCTTATCCTGCGCCCCGTGGAATTACTGCCGGGCGTAAAAGAAACGCTGGAAAAATTAAGCGGGAAATATCACCTGTCCGTCGTTACCAAAGGCGATTTATTGGACCAGGAACGCAAAATAAAAAATTCCGGGCTCCTGCCGCTTTTTGACAATGTGGAAATTTTAAGCGACAAAAATCCCGCCGTATACGCGGACCTGTTCACCCGCCTGGGCGCGCGCCCGGACGAAGTGCTGATGGTGGGCAATTCCCTGAAATCGGACGTATTCCCCGCGTTGGAAGCCAGCGCGCAGGCGGCCTATGTTCCGTGCCCGTTCACCTGGCGGCACGAAGCGCGCGAAGAGCCCGAAAACCCGCCGTATCTGCCAATCTCCGGCCTGCCGGATCTGCTGGACGTTTTGTTATAATTTTGAAAGGAGAAACCATGAACAAAATTTTTGGTTATTTGCTTATTTGCGCGGGACTGCTGTTTGTTTTCTTCTCGCTTATCGGGATGTATAAGGTGTTTGCCAGCGGCGGCTCCGTCGTTGCCGTGGTGCAGCTGGCGGACGTACAGCTAAACACGCAGTACGGCCCGGTGCAGATGCCGATGAAGGGCATTAACGCCATAGCCAACCTGGGGCTGTTTGCGGTGTTTATGTTCTTTGTGCTTTCGGCGGGCTCCAAGCTGGCGGGAATCGGCAGCGGAATGCTGAAAAACGAGCGGATTTACGACGCGCTCGCAGAAAACCCGCAGGCCTTGCAAAATCCGGACGGGGTAAAAAAATTATGAACATCCGTTTTATCTTAAATCCGCACAGCGGTAAATTAAAAGGCGATGCGGACAAAATCGCCTCTATGGCTTCCGCCATACAGCTCAATTTTCCGGGCGCCGATATGCGCCTGACCAAGGCCCCCGGCCACGCCACGGAGCTCGCGCAGGAGGCCGCCCGCGCGGGGTTTGACGCGGCGGTTGCCATCGGCGGGGACGGAACCATTAACGAAACGGCCCGCGGCCTGGCGGGGACGGACACCGCTTTGGGCGTTATTCCCAACGGCTCCGGCAACGGCTTTGCGCGCGAGCTGGGCATGCCGCTTTTGTTTGAAGAAGCCGTCGCGCGGCTCCAGCGCGCGCAAAAAATGAAATGCGACGCGGGACGCGCCAACGGCGAACTCTTTTTAAACCTGGCCGGCGTGGGCATTGAGGCGGACATCGCCTGGCAATTTATGGAACAGGGCAAAACCGGCCGGCGCGGGATGTGGCCGTACTTTAAAATCGGCGCGAAAACCGCTTTTACCTATAAACCGCACACGCTGGACGTGGACTTTGACGGCAGACGCGAAACCGTCGCCCCGCTGACGCTGGTGTTTGCCAACGGCCGCCAGTACGGAAGCAATTTTAAAATCGCGCCCGGAGCCAGCCTGACGGACGGCGAACTGGATATGGTGGCGGTGCAGGACGCACCCAAGTGGAAGCTGGCCCTGGCCGCGCCCGCCTTTTTTACGGATAACTGGCGCCCGTTCGGCATTACGCAAACCACGCGCGTCAAACACGCGCTCATCCGCCAGCCCGGGGAAATCGTCTACCACGTAGACGGCGAACCGCGCAAAACGCGGGATACGCTGGAAATCGCCGTAGAACCCGGCGCGCTGAACGTACTGCTTCCCTCCCGCTGATATGGCCAAACGAAAACGCTCTTCCGCCCGCCGCAAAAGTTCCTCCAACAAACAGATTAAGTTCTGGGCGTCCGTGCTGACGGCGGCGTTTTTGGCCATCGTCCAACAGCAGGGCAAACCGCTTACCAAGACCGGCCCGGCGGAAGACGGAGCGCTTTTCAGAAACGTGTCCGTGGCGTCGGTTTACGACGGGGACACGTTTAAAATCAACCTGAACTGTTCGCTGGCCGTGTATTGCGAAAAGGTCCCCGTGCGCGTGCGCGGGGTGGACTGCCCGGAAATAAAAGGCAAAACCGAAAAAGAAAAACGCCTGGCCCAACAGGCCAAGGCGTTTACCAAAGAATTTTTAGCCAAAAAGCCCGTTACGCTTACGGATTGCGGGCGGGACAAATACTTCCGCCTGCTCTGCGACGTGATGAACGGACAGGACGAAGACCTGGCCCAAGAACTCATCCGCCATAAGCTGGGCTACGCTTACGACGGCGGCAAAAAATCCAATCAATACCGCTAAATTCCCGCCGGCCGTTACGGCAGGACAAAACGCGTATGCAGGCCGGAATACCCCGGTATTGCCGGAGCGGGCGTACCGCCTAACCCTTTACAAAAACCTGTCGCCGCCGCCTTTTTAGCAGCCGTCGTTACACCATAAAAGCCGCAGTAACGCTCCCCGGCATACTGGGAATGGTCCAACATCATATAATACTGCAGCTCGCCAAAGGTCGGGTCCTCGGAAAAAAACATCTCCAGCATACCGCCTCCGGAACTGAAATACCACATCCCGCCAATTTGCTTGCCGCCTTCGTATATGTCAAAAATAGCGTGTCCTTTGCGCGGTTTTAAAGTAGGCACGTCTACATCCAAATCGTCAAAATTGGCCGGATAAGACCCATTGGCCAGATAGTACATTTCCAGCGCGTCTTTGACCGCCTTAGTCCATATCATTGCCTTGGTATAGCGTGCCTTCATCACCGCCCGCTCATACTGCGGCAAAGCCACCGCCGCCAAAATGCCGATAATCAGCACCACCACCAGTAATTCTATTAAAGTAAAACCTTTTTTCATAAAAACTCCTTAGCAAGTTGATTTAAAGGCTTATTGATAAGTATATGCCCAGTCAGCCAAAAATCAACCGCTCCCCCACTGTATCAAAAAAAAAAAACGAGTCAAGGCCCTCCGGGCCTTGGGGCTCTGGCCTGGCCAGGGCTAAAGCAATAAACGGTGCTTTTAGATACTTGGGAGAGAAACGTGCGGGGACGCAAAAGTTTTCCGGGGGGCGGTTCTTTATGCGGGCACATCCGACTAATGGAGCCACACCCGCAGGCAATTCCGTAACCTAACTAGACAAAAAACAACGGGCAAAAACGCTTGCCCGTTGTTCCAATCCATAACCCGCCGGATTTATTTGTGGTGCAACCGATACCATTGCAGGGTAATAATGGTTTTGGCGTCCGTGATTTCCCCTTTTTCCATCATTTTGTACGCTTTTTCCAGCGGAAATTTCTGCAGGTTCAAAAACTCGTCTTCGTCCGGCTGGTCTTTGCCGCGCGTCAGCCCCGTGGCCAGATACAAATGCTGTTCTTCGTTGGAAAACGCGTTGCACGGGTGAAACACCATAATTTCTTTAAGCGACTTGGCCGTCAGCCCCGTTTCCTGTTTAAGCTCGGCCCTGGCGCAGGCCGGAAAGCTTTGGCCCTTTTCGCGCTTGCCGGCCGGGATTTCCCAGGTGGCCCGGCGGATGGGGTAACGGTACTGCTGCACCAGGTACACGCAGCCGTCTTCCACCGGCAGAATGCCGCTGGCGCCGTGATGGTCAAAATACAGGCGCGTGGACGTGCGGCCGTTAAGCAGTTTCACTTCGTCCAGCTTCACGCCCAGGACCCCTTTGTAAAGCGTTTTGGAAGAGATTTTTGTCTCTTTTAATTTACTATAATGTTTCATATACATATCTTATAACATTTGGACCCGCCCGGTCCCGCGCGCAAGCTGACACCTTCGCCCGTCCGTCGTTTTTAGAAAGGAACTTCAATTTTATGGCCGAATTCGTACAACTGCACAACCACACGGAATACTCCCTTTTGGACGGTATGCTCCGCGTATCCGAAAACCACAAGCCCTCCCGCTTTTTGCAGGGGCTTGCGGCGCAGGGCATTCCCGCCATGGCCATTACGGACCACGGGAATATGTACGGCGCGCTGGATTTTTACGAATCGGCCAAAGCCGCGGGCATTAAACCCATCGTCGGGTGCGAGTTCTATATCACCGAAGGCAAATATAACGAAAAAGACAAATCCCGCACCGGCCACCTCACGCTTCTGGCGCGTAACCACGAAGGCTATTTAAACCTGATGAAACTCAATTCCATGGCCTGGGTGGACGGATTTTATTATCATCCCCGCATTGATAAAGAAATTTTAGCCAAACACAGCGGCGGCCTGTTGTGCCTGTCGGGCTGTTTAAAAGGCTTTATTTCCCAATACGTGCGTATGGAAGGCGGGTTTGAAAAAGCCTGCGCGCTGGCCAAAGAATACGAGGACATCTTCGGCAAAGGCAACTATTATATAGAGCTGATGGACCACGGCATCCGCGAAGAAGTGGAAGCCCTGCCGCTGTTAAAAGACCTGGCCAAAATGACGGGAATCCCCGTCGTGGCCACCAACGACTGCCACTACGAGAAAAAAGAAGACTGGGAAGCGCACGACATCCACGTCTGCATCGCCACGGGCAAAACCTTAAACGACCCGCACCGGATGCAAATGTCGCACGAACTGTATTTTAAATCGCCCGAAGAAATGTGCGAGCTCTTTTCCCACACGCCCGAAGCCTGCGCCAATACGCTCGCCATTGCGGAAAAATGCAACCTGGAGTTCCCCAAACACGGGTTCATCCTGCCCAATTTTGATATTCCGCCCGAATTTAAAAGCTCGGCCGAATACTTTAAAGATTTATGCCGCAAAGGCCTCACCAAAAAGATGGACGGCCACGTGCCCGACGAGTATTGGAAACAGCTGGAATTTGAATTTAACGTCATCATCACCATGGGGTTTGACTGCTACTTCCTCATCGTGCAGGATTTTATCAACTGGGCGCGCGCCAACGATATCCCGATAGGCCCCGGCCGCGGCTCGGGCGCCGGCTCGCTGGTGGCGTACAGCCTGGACATTACGCGCGTGGACCCCATCCAAAACAAACTGCTGTTTGAACGCTTTTTAAATCCGGACCGCGTCAGCATGCCCGACTTGGATATTGATATGTCCGACGCGGGACGCGAACGCGTGATTGACTATGTGCGCCAAAAATACGGGCACGACAAAGTGTCCCAAATCATCACGTTCGGAACGATGAAGGCCAAACTGGCGCTTAAAGACGTGGCGCGCGCCATGGAAATCCCGGTGGCCGAAGCCAACCGCATCGCCAAAATGATTCCCAACGACCCGAAGATGACGCTTGAAAAAGCGTTGGAAATCAACGAACTGCGAAACGAAATTGACAGAAATCCGCAAAGCAAACGCCTGTTTGAAATGGCGCGCAAAATTGAGGGCTTAAAACGCCATACGGGTATTCACGCGGCGGGCGTGCTGATTACCAAAGAAGCCGTATCCGAATACGTGCCGCTGGCGCGCGGCTCGCGCGAAGCCATCACCACCCAGTTTGAAGGAGAGCCCTGCTCCAACCTTGGCCTGTTAAAGATGGACTTTTTGGGCCTGCGCACGCTGACGGTTATTGATAACGCCGAAAAAATGATACGCGCCCGGCACGACCCCCATTTTGACATCAACAAAATCCCGTTGGACGACAAAAAAACCTACGATTTGCTCAGCGCCTGCAAAACGTTGGGCATCTTCCAGCTGGAAAGCGGCGGGATGAGAGACCTGATTAAAAAACTGCAGCCTTCCCAGTTCAGCGACGTATCCGCTTTGGTGGCGCTGTACCGCCCGGGCCCGATGGAGTCGGGCATGATGGATATGTTCGTGCGCCGCAAAAACGGTCAGGAAAAAATCGTTTACGAAACGCCTTTGTTGGAAGAAACCCTTAAAGACACTTACGGGTGTATGGTCTATCAGGAACAGATCATGCAAATCTCCAAAACGCTGGGCGGATTCACCCCCGGCGAAGCCGACACCCTGCGCAAAGCCATGGGTAAGAAAAAACTGGATGTAATGGAAAAGTTCGGTAAAAAATTTGTGGAAGGCTGCCGCGAAAAACATATTTCCGAAAAAGTGGCCACGCACATTTACGAACAGATGAAAGCGTTTGCCGGGTACGGTTTTAACAAATCCCACTCGTTTGCGTACGGTTTGGTGTCTTACCAAACGGCTTATTTAAAGGCCAACTATCCCATTGAATTTATGTGCGCCGCACTGACCAACGAAATCGGCCACAACGCCATCGGCGCGGACGACAAAGAAAACAAAATCGTTACGTATCTGGAAGAAGCGCGCAGCATGGGCTTTGAAATTCTGCCGCCGGACGTAAATAAATCCCAGCCGGAATTTTCCGTGGAAACGGTGGACGGCAAGGAATGCATCCGCTACGCGCTGGAAGCCATCAAAAACGCCGGGGCGGAAGGCTGTATTTCCATCGTTAAAGAACGCGAAAAAGACGGCCCTTATAAATCGCTGGAAGATTTATGCAGCCGGGTGGATTTGTTTCAGGTCAACAAAAAAACGATTGAAAGCTTAACCAAGGCCGGCGCGTTTGACAGCACGGCCCCGGGCCAGGACCCCAAAACTACCCGCGCCAACATTCTGGCCGGCATTGACAACGCCGTTGACCTGGCCCACATGGTAGCCAAAGAAAAAGAAAAGAATACGGGCAATTTGTTCGGGGATGATTTTTCCGCCGTGCTCAGCGTCAAACAAAAAGCGCCCGTGGACGCCAAACCGCTGACGCAAAATGAGCTGTTAAGCTATGAAAAAGAAGTATTGGGGCTGTATTTCAGCGGGCATCCGATGGCGCGCTACCAAAACAATTTAAAACAGCTGCACTGTACGCCGATTGCGGATATTTTGGAAGGGCGCGCCAGCGGCCGTTTAAGCGTGCTGGGCATTATCACCCTGTTTAAAAAACGCCAAAACAAACGCAAAGAAGAATGGGCGCAGATGATGATTGAGGACTGCACGGGTTCCATTTTGGTCAACGCGTTTTCGCGCGCGTATGCGAATATGTCGCACAAGCTGGCGCCCAACGCGATTCTGCACTTCTCGGGAGACATCCGCGTAGACGACGAAAGCGCGCGCACCGAACTGAACCTGCAGGACGTAAGCAACGTAACGGATTTAATCGCCGGAGTGGCGAAAGAATTTACCGTGCGCCTTCCCGCGGATTACCCGAAAAACAGCCTGCAGAAACTGAAAACCTATTTGGATATGACCCGCGGCACGACGACGGTGTACCTGGAAGTGCCGTCTAAAGAAAACCCGGGGAAAATACACCGCATCCGCACCAATAAACGGATTTTACTGCACAAAGGACTGCTGGAATATATTGAAAATACAATCGGCAACGCCTGGAGCTTTAAATAAATTCCGCGGATGTTGCGGCCCGACGGAGCGGCGGGCGGCTCTTTCCCAACGCCGCACGATTATGCTATAATAGAAAAGTAGTAATTAGTCATCCAGATAAATGATTTTTAGCCCAGTTGGCGCAGCGCTAGTAACATAAAGTCCGTTCCCGCTCAAGGGAACGCGCCCGCTGGAAATAAGCAGTAACAGTAAACAAATTTAAGCCCAGTTGGCGCAGCGCTGGTAACATAAAGTCCGTTCCCGCTCAAGGGAACGCGCCCGCTGGAAATAAGCAGTAACAGTAAACAAATTTAAGCCCAGTTGGCGCAGCGGTAGCGCGTTCCCTTGACATGGGAAAGGTCATAGGTTCAATCCCTATACTGGGCACCATTTTACGACGATAGCGTAGTAAAAACCGTAGTAAAAATAAAAATCCTCAGCCCACAAGCTGGGGATTTTTATTGTCTAAATTCTTGCACAATTTACACATACTACCCGGCACGGCAATCTAGTTTTGCGGCAAATTACCTCCCCAAAATAGCTGGATAAATTCCGCGCCCTGCGCGCCCAGGCGCGCCAAAAACGCTTCCAACAGCAAATCCCCCAAAAAACCGCCTGACCGCCTTTTCCGCCCGGCGCCAAAAGAGGTAAAATATAAGTAACGGCGCCCAGAACCGCTGGCCGGCTCCGCCGCCGCGCGGGAGGAAATATATGAGTATTTTTGAGGCTCTTATGATGTTGGGTTTCGGGCTGGCCTGGCCGTTTAACATCAGCCGTTCGCTGCGCACCAAAACCGCCGCAGGAAAAAGCTTCCTGTTTATGATTACCATAGAGTTCGCCTACGTCTGCGGGATGATTCACAAAATCCTGCATAATTTTGACTGGGTTTTCTGGCTCTATGTGCTCAACTTTGTAATGGTGCTGATTGATACGGTATTAATGATCCGCTATACAAAACTGGACATTTTCCGCAAACGCCGCGCCGAACTGCGCGCCCGGAAGCACCGCCAAGCCGCCCATTAAGCCGATTCTCCCAACGCCCCATTGTGCGCGGGCGCGGGATTTGCTAAAAATATAATAAGAGCACCTTATTTTCGGCACTTTTATACGAGGCCCCTATGATCAGATTTAACTGCGACTACAGCGAAGGCGCCCACCCGGGCATTTTGGAAAAACTCACGCTGACCAATTTGGAACAGCTGCCCGGCTACGGGCAGGATATTTACTGCCGCCAGGCGGCCGATTTAATCAAATCCCTGTGCAACACGCCGGAGGCGGACGTCCACTTTTTAGCCGGCGGAACGCAAACCAATTTAACCGTCATCGCCGCGTGCCTGCGCCCGTACCAGGGCGTGATATCGGCGGATTCGGGCCACATCAACGTACACGAAACGGGCGCGATTGAAGCCACCGGGCACCGCGTAATTACCGCCGCGGAAAAAGACGGCAAAATCACCGCCGAACAAATCTCCCGCTGCTGCAAAGAACACTGGCAGGACGACAACCCGGAGTTCGCCCCCCAGCCCAAGCTGGTATACATTTCCTTCCCCACCGAATACGGCACCTTATATTCCAAAGAGGAACTCTCCGCCATCCGCCGCGCGTGCGACGAAAACAATCTGTACCTGTTTATGGACGGCGCCCGCCTGGGCTACGGCCTGGAAGCCCCGGGCAACGACCTGACGCTTGCGGACATCGCCGCCTGCTGCGACGTGTTCTATATCGGCGGCACGAAAGTGGGCGCTCTGCTGGGCGAAGCGGTGGTAATCGTGAACCCGAAACTCCAAAAAGATTTCCGCTATTTTATGAAGCAAAAAGGCGCTATGCTCGCCAAAGGACGCATTCTGGGCCTGCAGTTTTTGGCCTTGTTTGAAAACGGCCTGTATTTTAAACTCGCCAAGCATGCCGACGATATGGCCCAAATCATCCGCCGGGCGTGCGCGGACGCGGGATATACGTTTCTCTACGATTCGCCCACCAACCAGCAATTTCCCGTTATGCCCAACGATATAGTCAAACGCCTGGAAGAAGACTACGCCTTCGCCCACATCAAACGCCTGGACCGCAGCCGCACCGCCATCCGCATTTGCACCAGCTGGGCCACGCGCGAAGAAGACGTACGCCAGCTCGCGGCGGATATCCGCAAATACGCGGCCAAATAACCATGCTGCATATCGGCTGTCATCTCTCGTCCTCCAAAGGCTTTGAAGCCATGGGAAAAACCGCTTTGTCCATCGGCGCGGACACCTTCCAGTTCTTCACGCGCAACCCGCGCGGCAGCCGCGCCAAGGAGATAGACCCGCAGGACGCGCAGCGTTTGCGGGAACTGCTTGCCGAACACGGTTTTGCGCCCGTTATCGCCCATGCGCCGTACACGCTGAACCCCGCCTCCGCCGACCCCAAAACGCGCGAGTTCGCCCTGCAAACCCTGGCGGACGACCTTGAGCGCATGGAATACCTGCCCGGCAACCTGTATAATTTTCATCCCGGGAGCCACGTGGGGCAGGGGGAAGAAGCCGGCATCCGGCTGATTATCCAAACGCTGAACGAAATTTTAACGCCCGGCCTGCACACGACCGTCCTGTTGGAAACGATGGCCGGAAAAGGAAGCGAAATCGGGCGGAGTTTTGACGAGCTTAAACGGATTTTGGACGGGGTGAAATTAAACGGGCAGACGGGCGTCTGTCTGGACACGTGCCATGTGCACGACGCGGGCTATTCGCTGGCGGCGCTGGACGGCACTTTAAACGAGTTTGACAAACAAATCGGCCTCCAACACCTAAAAGCCGTGCATTTAAACGACAGTTTAAACCCGCGTGGCGCCCATAAAGACCGCCACGCCCCCATCGGGGCCGGCGAAATCGGAACGGACACATTCGCGCGCCTCATCAATCATCCGGCGTTAAAACAACTGCCTTTCTGCTTAGAAACGCCAAACGACCTCGCGGGCTACGCACGGGAAATCAAACTGCTTCGCCAACTGTATCGGGAATAAGTTTAGGACTTGCGCGGCCGCGCCACCAGCATCACGCTGTACCCGCCCACGAGAAACGCCGCCCAGGCGCGCGGCATACAATAGTGCGCCGCCCGGCGGATACACATCCCCAGACGGCTCCTGGCGGAGGCCAGCTCCGGCGGGCGTTCCACATATTTATTGGTATAGTGCCAGCTGAGCAGTTCGTAACCGCGCGCGGCCAGCAAACGTTTTAAATAAGCGGCCGTATAAAAATGGATGTGCCCCACGGTGCGGCGTTCTTCTTCCAAAATTTCGGGTTTTACCACGCTGCGAAAAGACAAGTCCAGCGGCACGTGCAGCACCAGCAAATCGGCATACGCTTCCAGCGTGCTTAAAAAAGAATCCGTATCCGGCACATGCTCCAGCACGTCTACGGCTAAAATAGCGTCAAAATGTTCGCCCTGTACCTGGCCGCCGTGCACAAAATGCGCGTTTTCCGGCGCGTCTTTTAAACACAGCGCGTGCGCCTGGGGCGAAATATCACACCCCGTAAAACGCATATCCGGCCTAAGGCGCGCCCATTCTTTAACCAGCTCCCCCGCGCCGCAGCCTACGTCGCACACGGTTTTTACACGGTCCGCCGCGCCCGCGCGTTCCAACGCCAGCAAGACGTGCATCAGTTTCCAATGCGCGTCCTGCCCGTGCCAGCCGGGATTGCTTTGCAAATACGAACCGTCGGTATATATGGATTCCATACGCCTATTATACTTAAATTTTCCAATAAGGCCCAAGTTTCGCTGGGCCTTTTGGCCCTTGCGGCGTATGCCCGTAAACCGCTACAGTACATATATGAAGAAAACCACTCTTTTTATCTGGCTGGCGTTTATGCTGGCCGCCGGCAGCTGTCCTTTGCGGGCGGAGCCTTTTTTTACAGGACGGTTTGAACGCCCCGTCACCCAGGCCGCGCTGGCGGCCCAAACGCCGCTTTTTTCCCTGCACTTTAACGACACCTCCCGCCAGGACGCGTTCAACACCGCGCTGGGCCTGGCCGCACTGGTGCCGCCGCCCGGGCAAAAATCGTTCGCCCAAATCCGCAAGGCCGAATATCCGGGCGTGCGGGACGTACACGTCATTGTGGCCGTCCGGGCCGATGTGGCGCGCCAGCTGCAGGCCAACGGCATACCGGTCTCGTCTCTTCGGAATGCGGATGCGTACACCACTTCTTTCGTGGGAAAAGACGGCAAACGCGTCATTCACATTTTTTTAATCAGCGACGTACTGGCCGCCGGCCGCACATCCGAACAGCTGCTGGCCGCCGCCGCGGTAGCCGCCGCGCATGAAATTTACGGGCACGCTTATTATAAAATGACGCACCCCATAGACACTTCGGATATGCAGAAGGAAGAACCCCTGGCCTATGGCCGCAGTGTGGCGTTTGTGGAAAATCTGCTGGCCTCCCATCTGGCCGAAAAACTCTCCCCCGCCCAAAAGAAAGCGTTTGAAGAGGCGCTGGCGCGGGAGAAAAAGCTGCAATCCCGCTATAAATAACCGCTTTTGTTCGGCCGGGCCGGGTTCGCCCGGCCTTTTTTATTCCCCAAGCGGAGCCGGTTTTTATTCCGCTGTTCAGTTTAAAGCCGGCTTACGCGTTGCGGCGCCCCGGAAAACAACGCCGAAAAGTGCTTTCCTTTTCTCATAAATTCTGTATAATAGGATTATATTGATTTTTTAATTATACAATCGGAGGATAAATGAAGAAATTTCTGACGGCTTTATGCTGCCTGGGATTGTTTGGCAGTGCGTCCGCCCAGTTTAACATTGACGGGCGGGTGCGGACCATCAATAACCCGAGTAATTTATCGGGCAGCAGAGACAACTCTTCCCCGAACGGATCGGTTACCAACAGTTCGGTCAATATCAACGGCGGAAGCCTGAACAATTTTTCCGCTACCGGCGGAGCCACCATCGGCCAAAACGCCACGGGCAACTCCGTCAGCGTAACGGGCACTACGGGAACGAACGTTTCCCTCGTCGGCGGAGACAGCGACTCGCCGGACACCATCCTTCCCTCCGGCGTGGCCTCCAACAACTCCGTAAATATCACGGACGCCACGATTACCAACCTGACTTCCGGCAGCAACACCAAAGACATCATCGGCGGACGCGCGGACGGCAACCAGGCCAACGGCAACTCGGTCAACATTCACAACAGCAGCGTTACCTCCGGCACCGTTTACGGCGCTTATTCCGAACTGGGCAAAAACTTCGGCTTCCCGGCCGACGAAGAAGACCCCCTTGCCGAAACGTTTGACAGCACCTATAACTACAACGCCGCCAGCAACAACAGCATTAACGTAACGGACTCCACCGTCAACGCGCAGTTAATCGGCGGCTTTGCCACCGACCAAAGCGAAGTGAAGACCGAAGGCGTAGCGAATGCGGTCGTGTCCACGGCGGAAAACAACCGCGTCAGCCTGATTAACTCCACCGTTGCCAGCACCAGCAAGATTCCGTTTTATAACAGCGCGTCGGACTCGGCCGACGCGGTGGCCGCCATCGGCGGCAACGGCGGCGTATACTCCAACAACAACAGCGTATACGTGGAAAACTCTTCCGTTACCGGCCAGCTTATCGGCGCCACGACGCGCAGCGGCTGGGTGCGCTCCGAAAATTCGGACACCATTAAATCCACCGCCAACAACAACTCCGTTACGGTAAAAGGTGCCTCTTCCGCCGTAAACGGCAGCGTGTTCGGCGCAAATTCTTTCCGCACCAACGCCAGCCAGAACCAGGTGGTTATTACCGACGGCGCGCAAGTGACGGGCAATATCGCCGGCGCGAAAAGTGTCTACGACGTCATTTTGGACGGCACCAGCACCGAAGACCCCAAACCCGAAGTACTGCGCGGCGTGGCCACGAGCCACTCCAACAACACCGTTATCATCAGCGGTACGGCGGACCAGAAGGTTACCGTTACCACCGCCACCAATACGGAGCCGACCTATCAGCTTACCAACGGCTTTATTGCGGGTTCGTGGAACGAAGCGGGCAACACCGAAGGCAACAAAGTTGCCATTTCCAACGCCGTCATTAACGGCAGCGGCCACATTATGGGCGGATTTGTGGTAAACGAAGCCCAGTCCCCGGCCGAGGGTGATACCGACAGCGAAGTCGCCCTGAAATCCATCGGTCATACGGCGCAGAACAATACCGTCGCAATCGCCGACTCCACCGTCAACGCCAGCATCTACGGCGGCTATGTGATGTTCAAAGCCGACGCAAACCCGGATCCGGAAAACGGCCCGGCGGAAGAAGAACGCGGCGTGGACCGCGCCTCCGGCAATACCATTGCCCTGCACAACACGCAGGTTACCGGCGACATTTACGGCGGCTATACCGAACGCCCCCAAGTGTATACGGATGCGGACGGCAACAAAACCTTTGAATCCTGGGCCAACAACAACACGGTTATTTTAAGCGGCAACACCACCGTAACCGGCACGATTTACGGCGGTTATGTGGGCGATAATAATGACGAAACCATCTACCGCGGCAACAAGCTGGTCCTGAGCCATTACCAGGGCACGCTGGGCGAGTACAAAAACTTCCAGGAAACGTCCATCATCGGCAATGATTCCAATATCACTTTTGCCCCTTCCCAGCAGGTATTTGCCACCTTTGAACTTAACGGCAAGCCGCAGGTGGAAACGACCGTCATCGCCAATACTTCGGCCGATTCCCAGATTGTAATGGAACAGAGTTCTTTGGGCGCCTACGAATATACGCTTAAAGAAGAAGTGAACGGCTCCGGATTGGACTGGGTGCTGACGGGCGGTTTCTCGCAGACCAACGCCAAACCCTATGCGCAGGCCGCGCTGGCGGGCCTGGCGCTCACCACGGCGGGCGATGACAGTCTGTCCGAAGTGATCTCCACCGCGTTTGAAGCAAACGACGAAAACAACACCTTCCTCACCGGTGAATACGGAGACACGAAATACAAAACCGGCAGCGGGTTTAATATGTACACCGCCGTCGCTCAGGCAGGTATGTACCATAAATTTACCGACTCCACCCTCGCGGGTTTCTTCGGCCAATACGCCTACGGCGATTACGACACCTTCCCCAAACGCGCGGACGGTAAAGTAAACTCTTACGCCGGCGGCCTGTTTGCGGCGTGGAACTACAGCGAAACCGGCCGCCTGGAAGTGCAGGGCCGCTTCGGTACGCAGGAAACGAAGTTTAATTCCAGCGCGCTGCAGTCCAACTTTAAATATGATGCGCTGTACTGGGGCATCGGCGGCGGATTCGTGGAAGATTTCGGCTGGCTGGACGTCTACGGCAGACTTTCTTACGCCCGCAAAGACAAAGAAAGCAAAACCGACAACCTCGGCCAGGACCTGACCTTTGACGCGATGCAAAGCCTCGTGGGCAAATTCGGCGCCGACTACGAGCTGCCTTTTATGCTCTGGCACTTCCAGCCCATCGTGGGTGCGGCCGGCATTTATGAATTTGACGGCGAGAGCAAAACCTCGCTGGACGGCCACAAGATTGACGATGCATCCTTAAAAGGGCTGACGGGCGAAGGGAAAATATCCTTCACCTACGACGCGTCGGACTCTATGGTCCCGGTAAAAACCGCCCTGTCCGTATTCGGCCTGGTAGGCCAGATGCAGGGCTGGGGAGCGAGCGTAAAAATTATGGGCCGCTTCTAAGCGTTTTAAATAAAAAGCCCCGCTCTTAACCGGGCGGGGTTTTTACGCCCGGGCCGCACGGGGCGGAGCAAAAAAATCAGTTGCGGCAGTTGCAGATTTTTAGAAAAACTGTTATAATATTGATGTAGCAATTAAGGGCCTGTAGCTCAGCTGGGAGAGCGCCTGCATGGCATGCAGGAGGTCGCAAGTTCGATCCTTGTCAGGTCCACCATTTTAAAAATATAGAACCCGCCGAAAGGCGGGTTTTTTGATGGCAGAAAAATGTCGCAGGCGCGTTTCGCTCCGATAAAGCGCGGAGGGCGCACCAAGCCGAAACGAAACAGCAAATTATTCCCCGCCTTTCGGCGGGTTTTTTGATGGCGGAAAAATGCTGCGGGCGCATTTTATTTCCCCGCACAATTCCCGCTCCCCGCATTCGGGATAGCGGCGCGCACGGGCATTTCATATAATAAACATATGCCTTTTTATAAAGACCGTGTTTTCTGGTACATTTTTTCCGCGCTCGCTTTTGTCAAAGCCGCGGCATTTATATGCATTTGTTTCTTCCACCCGCTGGGCGAAGCCGTGCTGGCGTTTCCCGACTCGCTGACGTATGTCTACCCCGCGCAGACTTTTCTGCAGTACGGCTCTATGTGGGAGGCGGTCTCCGCCGCGCCCATGCTCCTGCGCACGCCCGGATATCCGTTCTTTTTGGCCCTCATACAGCTGGTATTTCATAACCTTACCTGGGCGGTTGCGCTGGCGCAGAACCTGCTGTCGCTCGCGCTTCTTATTCCGGTCTATTTGACGGCCCGCCAGCTTTCCGGCCGCACCGCCGCGCGCTGGGCCGCCGGATTTTGCGCCGTCAGCGTACTGTATTTTTCCCTTTCGTTTGCGGTATTGACCGAAGTCTTATGCGCGTTTTTGCTCGCGTGGTTTGTGTATTTTATCATCCGTTTTTTTGCCGCGCCGCGCACGCAGGACCTTTTCTGCTCCGCTTTGTTTTTAGCGGCCGCGGTATATGTGCGCCCGGCGGCGTATTATTTTATGTTTGCGGCCGTCATCACGCTGGCGTGTTTCTGCGCTTCGGGGATGGTCCGTTTTTCCGCCAAAAAACTGCTGTTGGCGTTTGTTCTGCCGCTTGCCGTACTCGCGGGAGCCTGGCAGGCACGCAACGCGCTTACAACCGGTTTCAGCGGTTTTACCACGGTGGGAGCGTACAACCTGTATATTTGGAACGAAGATTACCTGGCCCGGAAATTCAACCTGACCGTGCCGCAGGCGCACGATATGCTGCAGCGAGCCCTGCCGCCGGGGTTTGACGCCCTGCCGCCCGCGCACCAGGCCCGCATTTACAAAGCGATGGCCGCCCCCTTACTGCGCGAAAGCTTTTTATATAAACTTTCCCGCGCCCCGCTCTGGGCGGGCAAAACGCTGTTCGGCGCCAACTTTGTACATTTCTCGCGCCTGCTCGGCGCCGGGCCTGCCGAAGAGCCAGACGGCCAAATGCTTAACCACACCTCCGCCGTACACACGGACCGGCTGAACGGCTTATTTTCCAAAAGCCTGTTTGCGCTGGCGGCGGGGCAGGTGTTTATCGTGGTCTTATTGGGTATAGGCGGATTTTTCCCGCTGTGGAAAATGCGCCGCGCGGAAACGTTTTTCCTCGCCCTCTACTGCCTATATTTTTGGGGAATCGGCTCCACGTTCTTTGGGGCCTACGCGCGTTTCCGCGCGCCGTTTGAATTTGTGCTGTGCATTACCGCCGGCACAGGGTTGGCCGCCCGGCGGGCGAAACGCAAAAACAAAGCGGGCTGATGGTACGCTCTCCCATATACAAAAACCGCGCCCGAAAGCGCGGTTTTTTACGGTGCTTAAAACTTATAAACCCAGTGAAAGGCTGTCTATTAAAAAGGACGGGAATTTCCGCTCCGCCATTTTTTCCTGCGTCGGGCGGAAATCGTACGGCTGGCGGATAAAGCGGAAGGTTTTGGCTTCCGTGTCCCAAATGCCAAACGACGCGCGCGGATTATTGTCGCGCGGTTTACCGACGGAGCCGGGATTAATGATGTAGCGCGCTTTGTCGTTTAAGCGGATGGCCGCGTCTTCTTTTTTATTTAAGTAAATGGCGCAGGCGCGCGGCGTGCCCTTGATGTAAAAAGGCAGATGCGTATGGCCCACAAAGCACACGTGCCCCTGCCACAAATCGTAATTGGAGCGGAACTGGGCGCAGCTGGAAAAGTATTCTTTAATGGGGTCCGCGGGGGTGCCGTGCACGACGGTAAAATCCGTTCCGTGCGCCGCCGCCGGCAAGGAAGACAAATACCGCACGGATTTTTCGCTCATCATTTCTTTGCTGGCGTCCAGCGCCACTTTGGCGTCGTAATTAAAGAAAGCTTCCAGCTCCGGCTGGACGAACACCGCGTCGTGATTGCCGAGCACGCAGGCCGCTAAATTTAACGAAGCGATTTTGCGCACGCATTTTTCCGGGTCCGGCCCGTAGCCAATCATATCCCCGCAGTAAATAAACGAGGATACGCCCTCCCGTTTAAACCGCTCCAGGCACGCATCCAGCGCTTCCAGATTGCCGTGTACGTCGGAAAATACGCCGATAAGCATTAAGCCTCCGCCAGCGCCTCAATGGCTTCTTTCTTTTTGACGTCTTCGGGGCTGGCGCGTTCGGCCAGGTTGACGGACATCACTTTAGAAACGCCGCTTTCTTCCATCGTTATGCCGTAAAGCATCCGCGCGGCTTCCATCGTACGTTTATTGTGGGTAACCACGATAAACTGCGTGGTTTTGGCAAATTCTTTAATCAGGTTGACGTAGCGCTCCACGTTGGCTTCGTCCAGCGCGGCGTCGGCTTCGTCCATAATGCAGAACGGGGCCGGGTTGTGCGTAAAGAACGCAAACAGCAAAGACATGGCCGTAAGCGTTTTTTCGCCGCCGGACATAGAAGTGATGTTAAGCAGTTTTTTGCCCGGGGGCTGCGCGTAAATTTCAATGCCGGTTTCCAGCAGGTTTTCCGGCTGGGTGAGCACCAGGTCGCACTCGCCGCCGCGGAAAAGCGTCTGGTAAATGTTTTTAAAATGCAGGCGCACCTGTTCAAAGGTGTATTTGAAATTTTCGCGCGTGGTTTGGTTGATTTTACTAATGGCGGATTTTAAATCTTTCTTCGCGCTTTCCAGGTCCGCTATCTGCGTGCGCAGGAAAGTGTTTCGCTGGGTCAGCGCGTCGTACTCTTCGGGCGCGGTCATATTCACGGCGCCCATATTTTCAATGCGCTTTCGCATCATTTTGACGCGTTCGTAATCCACCGTCTTGTCGCCGTAATTCATCTGCGCTTCTTCGGGCGTGATGTTCCAGCTTTCAAACAAATTGTTCGTTACCGTGGTGCGCTGGCGGCGCGCGTTGGACAGGGCGTTTTCCAAATCGTTCTTTTTAATCGTCAGCTCCGACGATTCCTTTTTGCACGCGTTTAAAGCGGCGGTTTTCTCGTCAAATTCCTTTTTCAGGGCTTCCAGGTCCGCGCGCATTTTGTGTTCGTCCACTTCCAGCTTGGCCAGGTTGTCGCGCTCGGCGGACAGTTTGGCCTCGGTGGACAGTTTTTCCTCGGCCAGGCTTTTTAAACGCAGGTTGGAAGAGGCGATTTTTTCATTGCGTTTGCCTTCGCTGTCGGTCAGGCTGTTAAATTCGTACTCCGTGGATTTAAGGTCCAGCTCCACATTGTTCTTTTTGATTTTTACTTCGTACAGGGCCGCGCTCATCGCGTTAATTTCGCCTTTTAATTTTTCGGCGTCTTCGCGCAGCGTCAGCTGGGATTTTTTCAATTCTTCCCCCTGCGCCGACGCTTCCGCGTGGCGTTTTTTCAGCTCTTCTAAATTCTGTTTAAGCGTTTCGGCGTTTTTGCGGCGGCTGTCTACGCGCAGGGTGATTTCCCGCTTGCGCGCGGCCGCGCGTTCCAGCGCTTCCTGCGTGGAGCGCAGTTCGCGTTCTTTGTTGGCGCGTTCGTTCTGCACCGAGTTTAACGCCAGCACCGCTTCCTGCGACTGGGCGCGCAACTGCTTCAACGCTTCATCCGCCTTGGTCAGCGCGTCGTAATTGGCGATAATTTCGTTGGAAATCGTTTCTTCTTCGGCGGCTTTGGCGTCCAGCTCCCCGCGCACGGTTTCTTCTTCGCCCCAATAGGCTTCGGGCGCGCGCACGTCCTCCGCGCCGCCTCCCACAAAGAAGCCGCCCTTTACCGCGCCTTCTTTATACGAATACCCGCCGATAATAAAATTGACCAGATTTTCCAGCTCCGGCTTGTACGAAAGCTGTTTTTTAAGCGCGTCTTCCGCGCCGGCGGCCGCGGTTTGCGGCACTTCGGAAAGAATGATAAATTTGGCGCGCGCTTTGCCGTGTTGTTTTAAGAGGGCAAGCGCCTGCTCCACGGTGGAAGCGTTGTCGCAAAGGACGGCGTCCAAGTATTTGCCGAAAGCTTCTTCCACCGCCACGCCCAGCGCGGCGGGATATTTAAGGGATTTTCTCAGCGTGCCTTTCACGCCGGCAAGGCCGCTCTCGCTGACGGTTTTTGCGCCCACCCAATACGGGTCGTTCTTGCCCTGGGTTTGAATCATTTCCAGCTTGGCCGCCAAACCCGCGCGGGCGGATTTAACGGCGGAAAGTTTTTCGTTTAACGCGGTGCGCCCGGCCTGGAGTTTTTTTACTTCTTCTTCGCCCGCCGCGATAGCCTGGCGCGCGTTGTCCGCCTCCGTCCGCTTGGCCTGCACGCGGGCCGTGATTTCTTCCAGGCTTTTTTGAATCCCCGCAAGCCCGGCGGCCTGCGCCTGGCTGGTTTTTTCGGCGGCGATTAAATCTTCGTTTTCGCGCTGGGCGGAAGATTCTTCCAGCGAGATGCGGTTGGAAACTTCCATCTGTTTTTGCACCAGCGTCATCAGCTCGCCCGACGCGCGCTGCAGCTGCGCTTCGGCGGAGCGCAAATCGTTTTCCAGTTTTTGCGCGGCGGCGGTTTTGGCGTTGTAATTTTCCTGAAGCGGCGTCAGCTCCGCCGATACGGCGGCCAGCTGTTCTTTGAGTTTGGCAATCGCGGGCGCCAGCTCCTGCAGGCGGCTCTGGCCGCGCTGCGCTTCCGCGCCGGAGGACGCAATCTGCGCGGTGAGTTCCGCGCTCAGATTGTCGCAGTTTTTAATGGCGCCTTCCAACAGCCCCACCTGGTATTTGCTGGCGGAAATTTTTTCGTTAAATTCGGCGGCTTCTTTTTGTTTATGCGTTAAATTTAAATCCAGGGCCGCCGCCGCGCCTTCCTGCGCGGAGATGCGGGCTTCCAAATCTTCCAGCTTGCGCACCACGGGGTCCAGCTCGCCGGTGTGTTTGGCGATTAACGCGTCAGCTTCTTTAATGGAGCAGACCGAAATGGCGATTTCGCTCTCTTTGAGTTCTTCGCGGTACTTTTGGTACAGGCGGGCTTTTTTGGCTTCGCTGTCCAGCTTTTTGATTTGCTCGTCAATTAACGCCACGGTGTCGGCCAGGCGGGCCAGATCCAGGTCCACGCGTTCCAAGCGTTTGATGCATTCTTCGCGTTTGGCCTTATACTTGGAAACGCCGGCCACTTCTTCAAACATTTCGCGGCGCTGTTCCGGCGAGGCGGAAAGCACGCTTTCCACGCCGCCCTGGTCAATAATGGCGTAACCTTCGCCGCCGATGCCGGTGTCTAAAAACAAATCGCGGATGTCGCGCAGGCGGCACTGCACCTTATTTAAAAAGTATTCGCTTTCGCCGGAGCGGAAAATTTTGCGGCTGACGGTGATTTCATTAAAATCCAGCGGGAGCTGGCGGGAGGCGTTGTCAAACACCATACTGACCTGCGCCATATTTAAAGGGGCGCGGCGCGCGGTGCCGTTAAAAATAATATCTACCATGGAAGCGGAGCGGAGGGACTTCCAGCTCATCTCGCCGATGGCCCAGCGAACGGAATCAATCACGTTGGATTTACCGCACCCGTTCGGCCCCACCACGCAGGTGATGCCGGGCTCAAAGTCCAGGCGGGATTTTTCCGCAAAGGATTTAAAACCGATGATTTCAATAGCTTTTAAGTACATAAGGTCCCCTTAGGCAGATATATTTTGATTATACCATTTCCCTATACAATATAGGGAAGAAAGGGGTTTTCTCCTCGGAGGGGCCCGGTACGCGTACGGCCCGCGGGGCCCTCCGAGGGAGCCCCGACGAAAGAAACCTCTTGCAAAGTGCGGCAATTTTTATTAGACTTTTGTCGTAAGACTGTTTTCCTTAAAAGGAGGATTATCCACATGGCAGAAAAAGTACTTAAAGTTGGGATGGACCGCGAAGACGGCTTCCTCTACTACATTGATAAAGACGGCGACATCGCCCGCGTTCAAATGGCCAGAGGCGGCAAAAAAGGCGGCAAACCGAAAAAAATAGAAAAATGCGGTATCAAAAAAGAAAAAGGATATCTCTACTTCTTGGACAAGAAGGGTGATATTTCCAGAGCTAAAATGGTAAACGCTAAATAAACCAAGGATTTAAAACACCCCGCGTAAGCGCGGGGTGTTTTATCGGAACGCGGTCCCGCGCGCATACATCTCAATTTTTTGCGCGGGCCAACCGCTCGACGCAAAAGGGGCGCATCTCGCATTGTACGACATCACGCAGTGCCTCAGCGTTTTGCGCCTCTTGTCGTTTTTTTATTTTTCATTTCCCGCCAAAAATTATCCGTTCGTATTTTTCCAGTTCCGTTTGCAGGGCGCAGGATTGATTAATCTCCCGCGCCAGCAGGAAGCGTGCTGTGTTGCCGGAACGCACTTGCCGCAAGTCTTCCCGCACGCGCCGGATATCCGCGGCAAATAAACGGATATGTTCTTCAAAAAATGGAGCGCAGTTGCATCCGCATAATTTGCGAAAACGGTCCCGCCGCGCAAAAAAAGCAAATCCGCTCCCGCGCACGCTGCACACCAAACACGGGTATCCCAGCTGCCCCGCTTCCAAAATCACCTGGCCCACGCCGCCCGCAAACAAATACCGCTTGGCCCGACGCGTTAAAAATTCCTGCGTGTCCACTTCGCCGATGAAAACTTTATCGGCCAACGCGTATTGTTGCTGAAGAGCGCGTTTGACCGCGCGCGCTTCTTTCCCGGCCAGTCCGCCCGCCAGTTCAAACGGGATGTTCCCTTTCCGGCACAGCTCAATAAACGCTTCAAAAGACGGCACTTTGTCCGCCGCCAAACGCGAAATAAAAACAGCCGTTTGCTGTCCGCCGAATTTCCACACGGCGGGTTTATAGGCAAGCGCGTTCGGCAGTACCGGCGCAAACTGAAGCAGCGGCACCCGCCGCCCGTGCACGGCGCTCGCGCACAGCACATAACCTGCCTGACGCAGATAATCAAAATTCCACCCGGCGCGCGAAGCGTGCACCGCAACGCCAAAACGCACGCCGTATTTTTTTAAATGCGCCGGGTCAAACGGCGGACCGCCGCAGCCGCCCGCCTGCCACTCCACCGCGCGGATATTTTTCTTTTTTATAAACCATAAAAGCAAACGCTCGTTATAGCGCAAAGACGCCGTCAGAAGCAAATCTATCTCGGACAGGCTACCCCCCCCCCCGACGGGCGGCAATATATGTTTTATAGCCGCGTTTACGCCACACCGGGGCGTACTGACGCACGCGCTTTTCCACTCCGCCTTTACTTAAAAAGGCATATGAAACAAACAACACCCCGGGAGTATGTTCCCGGCGGGCAAAACATAAACGGCATGAAGAATAAATCATTGCCGCGCGTTTTGCGATACTGTTCATAAGCCGCTGGGCCATACGGGAAATTACCGCAGGGCGCATATGCCCTCCCAATACAAGTTTTGATAAAACCCCGGCTTCAGCCAGCAGAGCGGATGAATTTTGAGGTAGCGAAACAGACGCCCCAGCACCTCCGCCGCGCCGACGGGCTGCATATTCCCCGCCCAGGGGGACTTTTCCATCATCCGCCGGTATTCTTTGCTGTTCTTATGCCAGCCGCTTTTTGCAAACCACGGCTTGGCCGGGGAAGCAAAATGCACCACCGGGCAGGTAAGCAACACCCGGCGCAAGCGGCCAATATCCGGGTGGCGGTTCCAGGCCCGGCACCCCCAAAACATCTGTCCGTTCCAGCGGGGCGAAAGCGTTTTAATTCTGCCGCGCAGCGCAAAATTCAGCACATCCTGATCCTCGTACTGCAGCGCATATTCCGGCGCGCGCATATAGGCAATTAATTTTTGCTCGGCCTCTTCCGCGCGCCAGCGCGCCAAATCAATCAGCAGTACGCCGGAATTGATATATGTTTGCTTGTCATACGGCCAGGGGTGCAGCCCCGCGCGGGCTTTTTCCATTACGCCCAAATCCGCCACACCGCCCGCCAGCGCCCGGCCCAAATCCAGCCGCGCCAGTGCTGTAAGTGGCGCCCGGACAAAGACATCGCAATCCAAATAAATGACGCGCCGCACAAAGCGCGGCAGAAGCCGCCCCGCAAATAAGCGCGCGTATGCCGTGCGGCTTAAATGAGAATTAACCACAGGCAGGCCCTCTAATAATGCCGCATCCACCGGATAATACGCCGCAGAAAATGCCGGGTAACGGCCGCGCAAGGCGGCGATGCGCTGTTTATTCAGCGCACTGATACCGTTATCTAAAATATGAAGCCGCATAAAATCCTGCGGCGCGGCATGCGCCAGCACGGATTGTATCGCCACTCCCATAAAAGGGGCGTAAGCGTCATCGGACGCAAAACAAATATCTATCATCATATGCGTATTCTTCCCGTATGTTCTTCAGTTTCCGCGCGCCCGGAAGGACGCGCGGAAACGTCCGCGGAGCGACGCCACCTCTTGGCGGAGGAAAATGACGCAGCGCCCCGACGAAAAACTTCCGCCGTCAAGCGGATACAAACCAAAGAAGCTATCGGAGAAATAATAAGCGGGAAGCGGGCTTCTTGTAACGCCCGCGAAGGACAAGAAAGGACAAAAAACGGCTATTTGTCCCGAGCCAAGTCACGCACCCAGAAACAAACAGCCGTAGCTCGCTTGCCATATAAAAATATGGCAAGGAGCATTCAACGCAACACAAGCGGGTAATTAGGCCGTTTGTATTGCGTTTAAAAACGGCTGTTTTTGGAGTGACTTGTGCTGCGAACTGCAGCGCAACCCGTCCTTACATACGGGCTTCCAAAAACAGCATCAAATTGTGGAACCTTGCGGCCCCGGGCGGAAAAACAGCCGGCGTTCTTCCGCTTATGTATATAGTAACAAATTTTATTTTTGTGCGCTAAACCGCCAAGGGGTTGAATTTTGTCCAAACGCGCTTACACTAACAATATCCGACGTACCCGGAGGCGCATCAAATAATCCTTCAACATGGCGGCGCGGCCGGCGGCCGTATCCGCCTTCCAATCCCAGAAGTTTCTTTTTTCCCGCCGCGCCGTGCGCGCGGCTTACATTAATCATCCTGCCGGCGGCAGAAACGGCTTTGGCCGTTTGCAAACGTGTTCTTTCCTTATCGGTGCGGCGCAACGCCCCCTGCGGGCGGCTTATCGCTATACAGGGACTTTGCTTTAGCAATGTGGCTCTCTTAATCAAAAGAATGTCCACAAGAAGGGAGACGCGGCTCAGAAGCCCCGCGGCCTGGGCCCTGCGGGCGGCTTATACGCCGTGCAGGAACTTTGCTTTAGCAATGTGGCTCTCTTAATCAAAAGAATGTCCACAAGAAGGGAGGCGCGGCTCGCGCCCGTACGCGCGGGCGCGCGGGTTTCATTGACAGGGAACCTGATTAATGGTTTAATAACACTACGGGGGATTCTCTCGTAACAGACTTCACGGAGGAAATATGGATATTAAAATTACGGCCAAGAACATTAAACTGACTCCGGCCATCAAAGAATTTATCAATACGCGCGTGGGCAAAATTGAAAACTTTTTTGACCACATCATTTCTGCCCAGGTGCTCATCTCGGTAGAAAAGAAAATCAACCAGCGCGCGGAAATCATCCTGCACACGGGCGCCAAAACCACCATCAGCGCCACCGCGGTGGAAGACAACCTGTACAAAGCCATTGACGCCGCGGCCCTGAAAGCCGAAGCGCAGGCCAAAAAAATCAAAAACAAAGCCAAAGCCCGCAAAGTGAGCAAAAAATCCGTCAAAGAAGTGGACGTCAACCCGTTTGCCGAGCACGTGCTTCTGCCGCAGAACGACGTGAAGTTCTCCGTCATCAAGCAGGTGGAAGTCTCGCCGATGAACCCGGAAGACGCCGCCTACGAAATGGAACGCCTGGGCTACTCCTTCTGGATGTTCCTGGACGAAGATTCCAAGCAAATCAACCTGATTTTTAAACGCTTGGACGGCACCTACGGCTTAATCAAACCGATTAAGAAGAAATAAGGTTTTCGGGGGCGGTTTTGGAATTTACAAAATCTATCACCGTCGCGGAACTGCTCCAGGTTAAACGTCTTAACCTGGAGCTGGTCTGCGGCAAGCGTTATATTCACCGCGAAATTACGCTGGGCAGCGTCAACCGCCCCGGCCTGGCGTTATGCGGCCATTTGGAAAGCTTCCGCGCGGGTTCCGTGCAGGTATTCGGCCGCGGCGAACACGCGTTCTGTTTAAAAGAAAACAAAACGCGTCTGCGCGCCAACATCGCCAAAATGCTCAGCGAGGGCGCGGTGCCGTGCATCATCATGGCGGCGGGGATGGACCCGCTGCCCGCCATCCGCAAAGCCTGTTTAAGCGCGGACGTGCCGGTGCTGAAAACGGATATGGAATCCACGGCGTTCGTGGCGGAATTCTCGCGCTTTTTGGACGAAAAACTTTCGCCGGTTACGCATATGCACGGCGTGCTGGTGGACGTAAGCGGCATCGGCGTGCTGATCCGCGGGGACGCGGGCATCGGCAAGAGCGAATGCGCGCTGGAGCTTATCAAACGCGGCCACATTCTGGTGGCCGACGATGTAGTGGAAGTACAAAAAAGATGGGGACGTTTTCTGGTCGGTTCCTGCCCTACGATGCTGAAGCATTATATGGAAGTGCGGGGCCTGGGTATTTTGGACGTACCGCTTCTGTTTGGCGTAGGCTCTACGCTAGACGAAACCAACATCGATATGGAAGTGGTGCTCACTTCGCCCAGCAAACAGCCGATTGACCGCCTGGGAGTCGAGCAGAAAACGACCAACATTCTGGGGGTGGAAATCCCGTCGCTGGGGCTTCCGGTTACGCCGGGGCGCAACCTGGCGGTGCTGATTGAAGTGGCTGCGCTGAACCAGCAGTTAAAGAGCCAGGGCATTTTTTCCGCCAAAGAGTTCAGCAAAAAAATCTTGGATAAAATGAAAAAGGGGAACAATGGGAAACAATAAACGCCGTATTTTCATTATTACCGGCCTGAGCGGGGCGGGCAAATCCCAGGCGCTGAAAATCTTCGGCGACTTTGGTTTCTACTGCGTGGACAATTTGCCGCTGGCGCTGTTTAAAAACTTTACCGATTACGTCAAACAAAGCGGCGAACGCAAAGACATCGCCCTCGGCATTGACGTGCGCGAAGGCGGCCGCCTGAAAGATATGCCCAAAATCCTGCGTTCCATGGCCGAAGACGACTTTGTGGTGAAAGTGGTGTTTTTGGATGCGTCCGAAGAGTGCCTGATCCGCCGTTTTTCGGAAACCAAACACCGCCACCCCATCCACAAAAAACTGGCCGCCGCCATCAAACACGAGCGCGAAGTGATGAGCCCCATCCGCACCATGGCGGATAAAGTGATTGACACGTCCGACCTAAAACTCGGCGAACTCAAGGAAAAGCTCTCCGCGCTGATGGGCCTTACGCGCGAAGACGATATGCAGATTTCCGTCGTTTCGTTCGGCTTTAAAAACGGCATTTTAAAAGACTGCGACATCGTAATGGACGTACGCTTTCTGCCCAATCCGTACTACCTCCCCGAACTGCGGGAAAAAACCGGGCTGGACAAAGAAGTGCAGGATTATATTATGTCGTTTAAGGAATCCAAAGAATTTTCTGAAAAATTTGCGGACCTGATTAAATATTTGATACCAAAGTATATTAAGGAAGGCAAAAGCTATCTGACCATCGCCATGGGCTGCACCGGCGGCAAACACCGCAGCGTATTTATGGCGCACGCGCTCGCGCAGTATTTAAGCAAACAGGGGTTGAGCGCAACGGAATTTCACAGGGATATAGGACTTTAATTATGGTAAAAATCATTTTAGTAACGCACGGGCAGCTTGCCCAACAAATGCTGGAAACGGCGGCGCAGATTATCGGCAAACCGGCCGACGACGGCTTTGCCGCGTTTTCCGTAACTGCGGCCTCTTCGGTGGAAAAAGAAGCGGCCAAACTGCACGACCTGCTTAAAAACTGCGAAGAGGGCGCCGTTATCTTAACCGATATTTTCGGCGGCAGCGCCACGAACATCTCCCTCACCGCCAGCAAAGACCTGGCCAAATGCCACGTGATTACGGGGCTGAATTTAAGCATGCTGCTCACCGCCATCAACAGCCGCAAGAAACTTTCGGCCAAAGAATTGGCGGAAAAAATTGAAGCGGACGGCAAACGCGCCGTCATCAACGCGACGGAACTGTTAATTAAGGGGCTTTAATGCCGATTATCTTTGCACGGGTGGACGACCGCCTGATTCACGGCCAAATCGTACAGGCCTGGCTGCCGGAGCTGAACGTTGACGAGATTTTAATTCCCTGCTCCAAGGGAAAAGAAACCTGCCTCAACCGCGGCCTTCTGCGCCTGAGCCTGCCGTATGAATATGAACTGACGATTTTGGACTCCCGCTCCTGTGCAAGATACGCCGCCGATTCCAAACGGCGCATTTTCCTTTTAATGGGTTCCTTGCAGGAATTTACCGAACTGATTGAAGACGGCCTGCAAATCAAAACCTTAAACATCGGCGGAATGCATTTTAAAGAAGGCGCGCAGAAACTGGATGAAAACGTGTTTCTGGACCAGGACGACAAACGCTTTTTAAAACTCATACGGGACCTGGGCATTCAGATAGAAACCCGCGCCGTGCCCAACTCGCAGTCTATTTCCATAAGCGAGGCCATTCCATGACGCCCGAAGTATTTATGCTGTGCGTATTCGCCGCGCTATTAGAGCTGGATACGACGTACGCCTTCCAGCTTACGTTCTCGCGCGGCATTATCGCGGCGCCGCTGATGTCGCTCATCACCGGCGACGTGATGGCCGGCATTCAAATCGGCGTATTTACCGAACTTATTTTTGCGGACGTCAGCCCGCTGGGCGGTATTCTTCCGCCGAGCGCGGTGGTGTGTTCGGCCGTGTCGCTTGCGCTTAACGCTATGGGGATAGACCTTTACTTTGCGTTCTTCTTCGGGGTAACGGGCTCCATTTTATTTTCCGTGGCCGAAAAGTTTATGCGCAAAAACCGCTTTAAATGGCTGGTGTTCTGGGAACGCAAAATTCTGCAAAAACCCAATACGGTCAACCGTACGGTGGCGCTCGCGCTCGCGACGTCGTTTTTAATGAATTTTATTCTTATTTTTATCTTTACCTGGCTGTGCGGCAAGCTGATGCTGACGCTTTTGCCGTATATTCCAATGAAGGCGCATTTTGCGTGCAAGTTTGCGTACATGGCCGTGCCGTGGATCGGCCTGGCGACGCTGGTGCCCGCTTTCCGCCTCAAGGCAAGGTAGCGTATGACTTTTTCCATGCGGATGCAATTGTTCCTCCGCTCGTTTTTCCTGCAGACGGGCTGGAACTATATGAAATACCAAAATATCGGGCTGACCTTTGTGATGCTGCCGTTTTTAAAGCAGGCGTACAAAGACGACAAAGACGCGCTTCCGTCCGTCCTGCAGCGCTACCTGGAAAATTTTAACACCCAGCCGGTTATGGCCTCGTTCTGCTTCGGCGCGCTGGCGAGGCAGGAAGAAGCCGTCGCCAAAGCCAAATCCCTGACGGATTTTAAAGAAAAAGTAACCGAATGGACCGGCATCAAGCGCGGGCTGTCCATCACCACGGCCTCCATCGGCGACCGCTTGTTCTGGGGTACGCTTAAACCGCTGACGCTTTTAATGGCCCTGTTTATTTGGCTGATGCTGGGCGTAAACTTTTTTGAAATTGAGCTGCCGGCCAACACCCCCCTGCTCTACGCGGCCTGTGCGGGCGGAGCGGCGTTCTTCGCGTTTAACGCGGTGGCGCTGTTCGTCAAATGGGAAGGCCTTAAAATCAGTTACGACGCGCGGGAAAACACCTGCTTCGGCCTTACGCGTTTTGACTGGAACAAAACCATCTACAACGCCAAGCGCATCGGCATCGTGCTGGCGGTGGGGATGATTTTGTTCGGCGTATACCATTATTTAAAAGGGTTTGAAGACGTGGACGTGCATTTCGTTACGCGCGCGGCCATCGTGTTGTTTTTCGTCATGATCAGCTTCGTTACCCGCAAACTGCGTATACCGAATATGTACTTATATCTGGCGGCGGTGGTTATTTTCAACCTCGTCTGCTACTTATAACCGGGGGATTGTGTGATACAACAAGATATTAAAATTATCAACCGCCTGGGCATACACGCCCGGCCCGCCGCGCTTATCGCGCAGACGGCCGCCGGATTTGCCTGCGATATCCAGCTCGTTAAAGACAAGGTAAGCGTCAACGCCAAAAGCATTATGGGGGTAATGATGTTGGCGGCCGAGTTTGGTTCGCACGTGCGGCTGAGCACAAACGGTTCGGATGAAAAAGAAGCGTTTGAGGCGATTAAAAAACTTTTTGATGACAAATTTAACGAAGAATTCTGATAAGGAGCGCAGCATGTTGGTGTTAAAAGGCGTAGCCGCCAGCCCCGGAGTGGCCATCGGCCCGGCCGTACTCTTGCCGGGGGAGAGCTTTGCCGTTACGCGGCAGTATATTGAGCCTTCCGAAGTAAAGGCTGAACTGCAAAAAATACGCAGCGCCATGCAAAAAACGCTGGACGAGCTGGACGCCTGCGAACAAAAAGTGCTCGTTACGCTGGGCGCGGAATACGCGCACCTGATGTCCACCCATAAACTGATTTTGCAGGACCCTTCCTTAAAAGATTCCGTTTCCAAAAAAATCCGCACGGAGCATTTATCCGCGCAGGCCGCTCTTTTCCTGACGCTGCAGGAACTGGCCGCCAGCTTTGATAAAATTGAAGACCCGTTTTTTAAAGAACGCCGCAACGATATTTTTGACGTAGGCAAGCGTCTGGTCAATAACCTGGAAGGCGACAAGCGCGAGTTTCTGGCTTCCATCAACAAGCCGTCCCTGCTGGTGGCCCACAACCTCTACCCGTCCGACACCATCAACCTGCAGGAAAACCAGGTGATGGGTTTTTGCACGGACGTAGGCGGCAAAACCAGCCACACCGCGCTCCTGGCGCAGAGCTTAAACATCCCGGCGGTGGTCGGCCTGTCCACCGCGTCCAAAGAAGTGCAGGACGGAGACACGCTGATTATTGACGGCGAAAACGGCCTGCTCGTCATCCGGCCGGACCGGTATACCCTTTCCAATTACCGCAAAATACAACGGGAAATAAAAAAGACCGACGCGCTTTTAAAAACCATCAACCACCTGCCGGTCGTAACCGAGGACGGGCACTCCGTCAAGCTTCTGGTAAATTACGACCCGCGCACCGACACCAAGGAAAACAAACGCTTAATCACCGACGGGCTGGGCCTGCTGCGCACGGAGTTTTTGTATATGAACACGCCCGTGCCGCCGTCCGAAGACGACCAGTACCACATGTACCTGGCCGTAGCCAAACGTTTTGATATGCGCCCCGTTACCATCCGCCTGGCGGACCTGGGGGCGGACAAGCTGCCCGATTTCCCGCTGGACGAATTTGACCAGGACGCCAACCCCTTTATGGGCTGCCGCGGCATCCGGCTGTTCTTAAAAAACCCGGACCTGATGTACACGCAGCTGCGCGCCATCGTGCGCACGGCGTGCGAGGTGCCCGCGCAGGTAAAAATTATGATTCCGATGGTCTCCTCGGTGGAAGAAGTGCGCCACGTGCGCGCGGCGTTTAACAAGGTGCTGGCGGAGTTTGAAGCCGAAGGAAAAAAGCCCGTCAACCGCATTGCGCTGGGCGCCATGATTGAGGTGCCGGCGGCCGCCATCGCATTGGACGGCATGATCAGCCAACTGGATTTTATTTCCATTGGCACCAATGACTTGATACAATATTTAGTAGCGGTGGACCGCGTCAACCAAGAAGTCGCCCATATGTACGACCCCTGCCACCCGGCGGTGGGACGCACCATCAACCAAATCATCCAGACCGCGCACAAGCGCGGCAAACGGGTAAGCATTTGCGGGGAAATCGCCTCGGACGCGAAAATGCTGCCGCTTTTGCTGGGGCTGGAAGTGGACGCGCTTTCCGTTACCCCGCGTATGTACTTGCGCGTAAAAAACAATATAAGGAATTTGAACTTTGAGAACTGCTCCGACGTCGCCCAGGCCGCTCTGTTGATGGGAAGTTCGGAAGAAATAAGAAGTTTGATTGAACAGAACAATAAAAATGAAGATTCGTAATTTTTCCATCGTGGCGCATATTGACCACGGCAAAACCACCCTTTCCGACCGTATCCTGGAAGACACCGGCACCGTACCCCACCGCAAAATGCAGGCCCAGCTTTTAGACGGGATGGACCTGGAACGCGAGCGCGGCATTACCATTAAAGCCAAGGCCGTGCGCATCCAGTACAAAGATTATATTTTAAACCTGATTGACACCCCCGGCCACGTGGATTTTTCCTACGAAGTGGCCCGCTCGCTGCGTGCGTGCGAAGGGGTGCTCCTCCTGGTGGACGCTTCGCAGGGCGTGGAAGCGCAGACCGTCGCCCACGCGCATCTGGCGCAGAGCCTGGGGCTTAAAATTATTCCCGTCATGAACAAGGTGGATCTTTCCCAGTCGGACGCGGACGCTTCCGAAGAACAGCTGTGGGACATTTTAAAAGACCCGCTGGAAGCCGAACGCGTCAGCGCGAAAACCGGCATGGGTATTGAACATCTGCTGGACCGTATTATTACCGACGTTCCCCCGCCGCAGGGCAACCCGGACGCCCCCCTGCGCGCGTTGATTTTTGACTCGTATTACGACCCGTTCCGCGGCGTGATTATGTACATCCGCATTGTGGACGGATGTGTAAAACCCGGCCAGACCATTCAGTTTATGTCGTCGGGCTCCACGTACAAAACCGAAGAAATCGGATTTATGACCCCCAAACAGCTCCATAAGGCGCAGTCGCTTTCCGCCGGCGAAGTGGGCTATCTGGTGGCCGGCATTAAAGACATCCACCAAGTAAAAGTGGGCGACACCGTTACCCTGGCCGAACGCCCCGCCAAAGAAGCGCTGCCGGGTTACGAAGACGCCAAACCCGTCGTATTCGCCAGCATTTTCCCGGTGGAAACGACCGATTTCCCGCTGCTTAGAAAAGCGCTTGAAAAACTCAATTTGTCGGATTCGTCTTTCCACTACCAAAGCGAAACCTCCAAAGCCCTGGGCTTTGGCTTCCGCCTGGGGTTTATGGGAATTCTGCACATTGAAATTGTGAAAGAACGCCTGGAACGCGAGTTTAATCTTTCCCTTATCGCCACCAGCCCCAACGTGGTGTATCACGTTAAATTTACGCCGCGCAAGTCCCACTCGCAGGAGCTGGCCGCACTGCCCGAAGCGCCGGACGACCCGGGGTATAAGATTATTGATAACCCGGCCAACTTCCCGCCGCACGGCGATATTATTGACATTAAAGAGCCCGTCATCCACATCACCATCGTTACCCCGGTGGAATTTATGGACGGCGTGATGACGCTGTTAAAAGACAAACGCGGCGTATTTATGAATATGGACCATTTGTCCAACCAGCGCGTGATTATCAAGTACGAAATGCCGATGGGCGAAATGGTGATTGATTTCTACAATAAATTAAAATCCGTCTCTAAGGGGTACGCTTCCTTTGACTATGAAGTGGCGGGTTTTAGAAGCTCCGACGTGGTGCTGATGGAAATCCTGCTGCACGGAACGCCCGTGGACGCGCTGTCCGTCGTCGTGCACAAAGAAAAAGCCCAAACCATGGGGCGCGCGCTGTGCGCCAAGCTCAAAGAATTAATCGGACGCCAGCAGTTTGAGGTGGCCGTACAGGCCGCCGTCAACGGCAAAGTGATTGCGCGCGAGACCATCCCGGCGTTTCGCAAAGACGTTATCGCCAAATGCTACGGCGGCGATATCACACGCAAACGCAAACTGCTTGAAAAACAGAAAGAAGGTAAAAAACGTATGAAGTCCATCGGCAGCCTGAACATTCCGCAGGAAGCCTTTGTGGCCATGCTGAAAATTGACGAAGAATAGGCGAGAGCCTCGCCCCCCCTTCTTATTCGCGCCAATTTGATTACTTGAGCGACACCGCTTTTGTGAGTGTCGCTCTTTTCTTAGAAAAGGCCACCGCTTCCGGGTCATGGCGTTCTGCCTCGGACAGGGTGGCGCAATAAATGCAACTTTCTGCACGAGGGAACTTTTTTCTTCCCTCGCGTTTTTTAGGCCTCGCCGCCCTTCTTGTCCGCGCCAATTTGATTACTTGAGCGACACCGCTTTTATGAGTGTCGCTCTTTTTAGAAAAGGCCACCGCTTCCGGGTCATGGCGTTCTGCCTCGGACAGGGCCTAGTAATATACGGTACTGCAGATATTTGGAAGAAAAGCGTTTGTGAATGTCTCCGCCCGGCATATACTAAACCTATACGGATAGCTCTAATACAAAAAACCCGGACAACAGTCCGGGTTTTTTACGCTTGCTTGATTTATTTATTCAGATTATAAGTCCGGCACGCTTCCGCACATCCCACCGCCGTCCCGCCGCAGACAATCTCGCCGGGTTTGCTGGAATGGTCAAAATACAGCCGCAAAAAACAGCTGTTCGTATTTCCGCCGCTGCACGCACTGCCCACGCCGCCAAACACCTCCCAGCCCGACGGACTGGAAGGACTGGAGATATTATCCAGGCACGTGCCGTTGGAGTAATCCTCCTGTCCGACCGAGGAAGCGGAGCGTTTGTCCCCTTTTGGAACGACTACGTCCAAATCGTTCAAATTATCCGTATAGGCGCCGTTCGCCATATAATACACTTCCTGCGCGTCTTTAATACTTTTTAAAAGCGGCCACAAACCGCTCATGCGGCTTTTCATCACCGCTTTTTGGTACTGCGGCAAAGCCACCGCCGCCAAAATACCGATAATAAGCACAACTACCAGCAGTTCTATCAAAGTAAAACCTTTTTTCATAAAAAACTCCTTAGCAAGCTGATTTAAAGGCTTGCTGTTAATTTAGCAGTTCTGAACCCGAAACGCAATACCAGAACCAGTGTATCAAAAAAAAAAAACAATACAACCCCGGCGGGCAAGGCCGCACAAACAACCGGCTTGCTTCCGCCGCTTTCCGCGCGGCGGGAGCAAGCGCCATTAATTTGCTAAAATAGTACATATGATTTTAGAAGGACGCACCCTGGCCGCACAAATCCGCGAACCCCTGCACCAAAGGGCGGATGCCGTTTGCCAAAAATTGGGCCGCCCCATTAAGCTGTGCGCCATCGGCTCCACGGAGGATTACGGTGCGTACGTATATTTAAAAAAAGAAGTGGAAGCCGCCGAAAAACTGGGCGTGCAAACCCGGGTGTTTGAAGTGGACAACCAAACCCCGGCGCAGGAGTTTCTCTCGCTGGTGGAAAAACTGTCGGACGATCCGTCCGTAGACGCCATTTTAATCCCGCGCCCGCTGCCCGCGCATTTGGCCGCCACCCACTTTGCCGATTTACTGGCCCCGCAAAAAGATATTGACGGTATGTCCATCATCAACACGGGCCATCTGTTTTTGTGTAAAACCTGGGCGGAAATCCAGGCGCTGAAAGGATTTGTGTCCTGCACGGCTATGGCCGTCATCCGGCTACTGGAATACCACCGCGTGCAGCTGGAAGGCGCGGAAGCCGCCGTCATCGGCCGCTCCAGCACGGTGGGCCGTCCGCTGGCGCATTTGCTGACCTGCAAAAACGCCACCGTAAAAATCTGCCATACCAAAACCGATTTGCCGCGTGCCGTCAAAGAGGCCGACATTATTTGCACCGCCGCCGGAAAACCCGGCCTGCTGGACGCCTCCTGGCTGCGCCCCGGCGCGACGGTAGCGGATATTTCCACCAACTGGAACAACAACCGCCTGTGCGGCGACGCGGACCCCGAAGCGCTTGAAAAACGCGGGGTATCCTACTCCCCCGTGCCCGGCGGAGTGGGCCCGGTAACGCTTGCAGTTCTGCTTGAAAACATTATACTATCTGGTGAAAGGAAAATTAAGGAGACCAAATGAAAACACTCTCTAAACTCTTAGTATTTTTGTTATGCGCCGGCGTGCTTGCCGCCTGCAACACGAACGAAAAGAAAAAAGAAAAATACAACCGCAAAATCTACCTGACGGAAGAAGATTATATGGAAGACCTTTCCAAAGACGCGGTAAAAGAACGGCGCGAAACGCCGCCCAATGTGGAATCCGAATATATTTTTAACGTCGGGCCCGAAGAAGAAAAAACCATTTATTTCTTTGACGAACGCCAACAGCCCAAAGTACCCGGCCAGCCCAGCGACTCCGATTATAAAAAGGAAAAACGGCTGTGGACCAAACCCAAACGCTACACGCCCGAAGAATACTACGGCATGCAGGGCGGCGCGGACGCGGGCGGGACGGAAGACACCTCTTCTTCCGAAACCGCTTACTCCGGTTACGACTATTAATTATTCGTCTTATAAAAAACCCCGCTCAGTTTGAGCGGGGTTTTTTATTTTTAAGCGCGTTATTTTTTACAGAACAAATCTATCCGGTCGGTAAAAATCCCGTCCGCGCCTTCGGCTTCCAGCTTACGCGCCAGAGCGGTATCATTCACCGTGTACAAATACACTTTTAAACCGTTTTCATGGCAGACGCGCGCAATTTCCGGCGTAAAACGCGTATAATTTAAATGAACACTCTCCGCCCCCAGGCTAAGCGCCTGAGAAACGTCAAAAGAGCGGGTTAACAGGCCGATGCGCGCGTTTTTATTTAAAGTACGCAGCCGCGCCAGGGTATCGTAATCAAAGCTGGAAAACAGCGTTTTCGGCAAAACTTCGGGGCTGTACCAATTCATCATCCGCAGGGTGTGGGCTTCCAGGCCCGGGTAGCGGTTGCCATCGTTTTTGAGTTCAATATTAAGCAGCTGCATCTCTTCTTCAATCACCGGCAGTACGTCTTTAAGCGCCGGCACGAATACGGGTGCGCCGTTAAAAGGATTTTTAAGCGGATATTTTTTTAAATCCGCCAGCGTCAAATCCGCCAGAGGCGCGTCCGCCCCCGCGGTGTTCGCCAGCGTATAATCGTGGTGGACGACTAAAAAGCCGTCTTTCGTCAGATGAACGTCCAGCTCGTAATGCGTCGCGCCTTCTTCGCGCGCCAGCGCAAAAGCGGGAAGCGTATTCTGGACCATTTGCGCGGACGCGCCGCGGTGAGCAAAATAAATCATACTCCTAGTGTAAAAAATAATCCGCACCCGCGCAAGGGCCCGGTTCCCCGTCCGCATCACCCGGCTATATGGCGTAACAGTTGAATCCCGTTTCCGGACACGGTTCCGATACCGGGTTAAACGAGCGGCAGAAACGGTTGGCCGCCGCGTCCGAAGCCGGGGCGACGCAGTCCGGCTTGTCCCGTTGGATATAAAAAATGATGTACCACAGGCCCGTGGCGTTCCGGTCTGAACGCATCGCCTGGATATGCATAGAGGATGCATTTACATCATGTAAACAGACAGAAAAATTTTTGGTGTTAAAGCAGCTTCCGGAAGGATTGCCCGGAAAGGTAAAATCCAGGTCGGAAAAATCGGCCGTATATTTGCCGTTAGCCAAATAAAAGGCTTTTTGCGCCTGGGCCGCCGCACGCACAAGCGTAATACCTTCCGACGCGCGGGATTTTTCCACCGCTTTGGTGTATTGCGGCAGGGCCACAGCGGACAAAATACCGATGATTAAAACTACCACCAACAGCTCTATAAGCGTAAATCCGAGGTTTTTCTGCACGGGATATATCC
>NZ_CAUDSG010000012.1:0-43248 GCF_958451995.1 Candidatus Avelusimicrobium alvi | reverse complement strand
GTATTCTTATTGCCTTATCTTTGTTATGTGTGCCATTATTGGCATTCTCTGAAAACAAAATCAAAATGGTAACATACTTTCCCGTGCCGTATGTGGCATACAGCAAGATTAACGCCAGCAAACAATTAGACATAGGCCTTACGTCCGCCTGTGAAATGAACCTGGGCTGTTCAGAGTCCGGCGCATTGGGTATTCGCCCGTTACAGGCCACAACCGTCAACCTGAACCGGGGAAAATTAGATTTAAACACGGCTTCTGCCGTAAAAAGCACGAACGTAGCTTTGGGGAGCGGTTCTGGAGAGGCGAATATAGATTTTGCTACAAACCTGCGTATTGGTACGTTAAACAACGGCTATAGCCTGGAAGCTACGGATATGACGGTGGACGAGCTCAAGTTGTTTGCGTCGCATATGCGTACGGGAGGGGAAAAGTTCCCGTCGTGCGCGGCGACGGGTGCCAGCGGAGCGCCGCAGGTATCTTGGCAGAGGGTAAAACTCAAAAATGCGGAAGAAGTGTATCTGGTATGCGGAACGGGTATACCGAGTGAATCAGAACATGAGTATTATATTTATTCTTCAACTGTCACCGCTACCTCTTGTATGACACAAGATGGAACTAAACATGGCTGTACTAATGTAAATTTGTCTGGGGCGTTGAATACGGCTGAGGTCGGGCCGGTTTATCCTTGTCCAGCTGAAATTCAGGCGCATTTAGCAACACACTTACTTCCTCTTCCTGCTGGATGTAGTGTTGGGAATCCTTGTTTGGCTTGCACCAAAACAACATACTTTGATGTTATTGATAGTGCTATGTGTGTTGATTTGTTGGAGGCACCAGTTCCTACTGTCCGTTATACAGTTAAAAACGTTTTATGTAAGAAAAAATCATAAAAGTAGTTTCAAATTGCAGGAAGCTTATTTAATGAAACTCCCCGGGTGGATACACCCGGGGAGTTGTTTGCTTGTACGAACGTCAAGATTAGTTCATCAGCTCCAGCCAGGCTTCTTTTTCGGCCTGGAGTTTGGCCTTGGTTTCGTCGGCTTTTTGCTGGAGTTGTTCTTTGGCTACGTCCGCGGCGGTTTTTTTGCCGCTGGCTACGTCGGCCGCGTTTTTGGCGTCCTGATAGGACTGCTTGGCATCCAACAGTTTCTGGCGGGTTTCGGCGGATTTTTCAAGCGCCTGTTCCAGCGTCATGGTCTGGTTGGCCGTGGTGGCCTGCGTGCCGGAAGTGGAGGCGCAGCCGGCGCCCAGCGCGGCGGCGATTACGGCGAGAAGTAAAGTTTTTTTCATCAGTATGCTCCTTAAACGTAATTTTCTATATCTTATAACATATTTTATAAAAAATTAAACGCGATTTGTCACTTTCTCCCCCCTCTTTTGGCCGTGCGGCAAAATGCGCCGCCGCAAAACTTTGTACAATTAAAAAAACGGCGTAAGGAGATTTTAATATGTATATTGTTGCGGTACTGGCCGGCATCGGCGTGGGATTTTTGTTTGCGTGGCTGTGGCTTTCCGCGCGCGTAAAAGCGCTGGAGGAGCAGGGGCGGCGTTTGGCGGCGTTGGAGCCGGAAACGGAGCGTTTGCGGGCGGAAAATGCGGGCCTTTTGGTGGAGCGGACGCGCCTGGAGCAGGAAAAACTCTCTTTAGAGCGCGAAAAAACGCTGATTGAAAAGAATTTTAAGGATTTGTCTTCCACTTACCAGGCCCAGTTTTCGGAGCTGGCTTCCAAAATTCTGGACGATAAGAGCAAAGGGCTTGAAGCCAAAAATTCCGAGGCTTTGCGTCCGCTTGCGCTGCATTTGGAAAGCTTTGTCAAAAAGGTGGCGGAGATGGAACGCCAGAACACCGCCGTGCAGGCCCGGCTTGAAAAGGGCCTGGCGGACGTGATTAAATCCACGGAAAAAATTGATCAGAGCGCCGTGCATTTAACCAATGCCATCAAGGGCGAATCCATCGTGCGCGGCAGTTGGGGCGAGGAAACGTTAAAACGTATTTTAGACGCGGCCGGTATGAAGGAAGGGCTGGATTATTACCAGCAGGTTTCCGACGAAGGCAAACGCGTGGACGTGCAGATTGCCCTTCCGGGCGACCGCTGGATTGTGGTGGATTCCAAAACCATTTTCAACCATTACGTGCAGTATTTTAACGCCCAGGACCCGAAGGAAAAGGAAACGTTTTTAAGCGAGCACGTAAAAGACGTTAAAAAGACCATCAAGGATTTAAGTTCCAAAAAATATTACAAAAAATTTCAGGCCCAGGGCGACAAAGTCCAGCCCGATTATACGCTGATGTTCGTCTATCCCGAAAGCGCCCTCTTGGCGGCGGTGGAGGCGGACCCGGAAATTTTAAACGAAGCGTGGAAAAACAATATTGCCCTGGTGTCGGCCACGTCGCTGATGAGTACGCTTAAAATGGTGTCCAAGCTTTGGGATATAGACAAACAGCACGAGTATATGGACGACCTGAAGGAAGATATTTTAAAACTGGTGGAAAAGTTTAATGATTTCCTGGTGAACTTTGCGCGCGCGGAGAACGCCGTGGCAACCGCCGCCGACGCCGTAAAAGTGGCACGCGGGCATATTGACGGCAACCGCGGGGCGTTTCTGCCCGTGGCGCAGCGCATTGTGGATATTTACGAAGTCCCCCTCACCAAAGACAACGCGCGCCTGCTCAAGCGTATGAATTACGATTATACGGGGCATAAAGGCAAGGGGCAAACCCCGCCCAAAGAACTGCCGCCCGCCGCGGAAAACGGATTATTCGGCTGACAAAAAACCCGCCTTCACCGGCGGGTTTTTTATCGGACGTCTAAGCGTGTTATTTCTTTTTAAACACCACAAATTTGTTTAAGAAAAAGCTCACCATCGCCACCAAAAACGAACTGATAAGCCCCGCCAGATAGAGGTTTTCCATACCCGCGCCCGTCAGCAGGCGCAGAATGCCCACGTTTAACAGGTAGCACAGCGCGTAGACGGCGAAAAATTTGAAAATCAGGCGGTTGTCCGGGTTGGCGAAAACAAAATTGCCAAATGTTTTAAAGCTGAAAAATATGCCGATAACCGTGGACAAAAACACCGCAAGCGCATAGTGCAGCCCCGCGAAAATAAACAGCGAATACACGCCGTACGCAAAAGCCGTGTTGAGCGTGCCGATAATCAAAAACCGGATAAATTCTTCCGGCAGATGCGTCAGGCGGGCAATAAGCCCGCAGCACTTGGCAAACATTTTTTCTCCTTAACCGCGCGTAAAAAAACGGTCGTGTCCGTCGTCGTCTTTATTGTAATTGTGCCCGTCCGGGTTGTTCCAGGCCCAAAAATGCGCGGCGGTTAAATACAGGCCCAGCGCGGTTAAAAACGCGCTTAGCGCGTAAAACGCGTGGCGCATATGCCATTCGTATCCTTCGGTGCCGAGCCATTTGTGCATATAGTCCCAGTCCGGCAATGTTTCGGGGCCGGCGTTTAAGAGGGTGATGACCGGGTCCAGGCTGCATCCGGCGTAGTGGCCCACGCTGTAGCAGGCGATGGCCAGCAGTAAAATGCATATGTCGGCCTGAATTTCCCTCCCTTTGTGCAAAAACCACAAAAACGCCAGGAACGGCACGCCCAGTTCCATCACCGTGCCGCCCCAAATGGTCCAGGCGAAGTTCCCGCCCGAAATCATCCGGAAAATAGGGTGCCCGGCTTCGTGTATGCCGATGGTCATCAGCCACAGTACGCCCGCAAACGGGCTGTGGCGCGGCCCCACAAACCACTGGTACATAAAGTATGTTGCCGCGGCTATAAATAAAATCCCTTTCCAGCCGTAGCGCCAAAACAGCGGGCCTTTGCGTTCGGGGTCAAAAATATCCCAAAAACGGTTCCATAAATCGCTCATTTATTACTCCTTTTGTAAGACGAACAGATACTCGTAATTTTTATTTTCGTTTATCCACTTTTTCGTCCAGTTCATATCGGCCATAACGTTCTTTTTATAATCAATTTCCAAAAATTTTATCATTTTTCCGTTGTTATGGAGTATATCCAGCAGTTCTTCTTTGGCGGCGCGCCCGCCGGAACTGTAGGAAAGCATAATATAACGCGCGTCCGTCTGCGCCAGCAGTTTTTCAAGCGCGGCCAGCGCAATAAAGCGGCCCGCTTTGTTCTTGCGGAACTCTTCAAACACCGACGCCGCCTGCGCGTCGCGCGAATCGGTCCGGCGGGCGGCCGCGCCAAACGTGTCTGGCCGGTCGTTGCGGACGACGGTGGTCCAAAAATGGTAATACGACGCATAACGCACGCGGCTGGGCGGCATTTTTTCGTTATTGGAGCCGTAGGGCGGGTCAAAATATGCCAGGTCCCAGCGGCGGTTTTGGACGGTTTTAAAAACGTCCTGCGTCAGCACCGTATGCCCCCCGCCGTGTGTAAACCGCGCGGGCAGTTTTAAATATAATTCCCCGGCGGAGCGCGCCGACCAGTGCGAAAGATACGACGAAAAATGCCCCAGCGTACTGTCCACCTTGTCCAGCGCCAGCATAAGGCTCGCGAGCAGGACGCAGGTGTCGGCGTGCGGGAGCCCCAGGCGGTCTATTTCTTCCCGCACCGCGTCTAACTTGCGGGTGTTTTTAAGGCGGAAAGGTTTTTTAGAATCGTTTTCCCCTCCCCCGTAATGCTCGGTAAACCAGCCGTCTTTGCCCGGCAGGGCGTTTAAGTGCGCCAGGAGTTTTTGGTAAAACTCGTCGGGCTTGTCCGCCAGCAAGTAACACGCGGCGAATACGCCGCTCCAGTCCGCCGTGTCGTTGGCGGTAAGCGTATACCCGCTTTGCGCCAGCGCCTGCGCCACGCGCGTGGTGCCGCTAAATCCGTCCAATACCGTTTGTACGCCGGGAAGTTCTCCCGCCAGTTCCAATATATAGGGCAGAAGTTTTAGTTTGGAGCCCGCGTATTTGATGCCTTCGGTGCGGACGGACGCCGTCTGAGGAGCGGTAGTAATCATATGTAATATATTCTACTTGAAATAAAGGGTTTTGCGTACGGATTTTTGCGCGGGGCGGATTTTGTCTACCCCAAAAAAGGGTTAGTTCGGCGCCCGCCCCAATCTGTTTCTCCTCTGGGGGCGCGCAAAACGCGCATAACTAATCCATTTTTAGGGTTGCGGGGGTGCGGACAGAGTGTTACTTTAGAGTTACGGCAAGGGTAAGCCGCGCAGCACCAAAGCAGTACCGGCTGTACAAACAGCCGCATTTGTTCAGAACACGTTTACGGGGGTAAACAGACCATGAGCACCATCAAGACCGCGCTGGCCGTTATGCTGGCTTTTAGCTTTTCGGCCGCTTACGCGCAAAACTATACGGACGCTTCTTCCGCGCCGAAATCTTCGGCCAAGCACGAACAGCGTCTCATGTCCCGCCAGCAGGTGGAAAGCCATCCGTTTTCCGAATTTGGCCAGGGATATTTAAACGCCAAGAACGACCTGGCCGACAAGCTGGGCCTGCAGGTGGGTGTGGACGTATCCTATACCGTGCAGCGCGTGGCGCCTAACGGCAGGCAAACGGCCATCCAGGGTATTTACTACCCTTATTTAACGTGGACCCTGTTTAAAGACCGCGCCCTCGGCTCCGGTACGGTCAACGTCAACTACAACTTAATCCGCTACTGGGGGTCCGAAGCCGCCGTCCTGCAAGACCGCTCCAACGTCGTCAGCGCGTTTAACGACTATTCTTCCAACCAGGAAATTTTCTCGCAGCTTTCTTACACGCACACCCTTCCGGGAGATTTAAACTGGCTGTCCGTTACCGTGGGGCAATTTCCCCTCTACAACTTTGACGGTACGGAATTTTTGGACAACCAGCAAACCGCACTGATGAACTATTCGCTCTCGCAAAATGCGTCTTCGGCTTATCCGAGTGCGTCTTTGGGGGCGTACGTCCAGGCGCAGAACAGCCAATGGACCGTGGCCGCCGGCTATCAGGACGCTACGAACGTCACCGGCGCGCAGATTCACGGCAGAACCGCTTTTGACGGCAAATATACGGGCTTCGGCTCCGTCGCGTGGACGCCTTCCTTCGGGCTGGGCGCGGGGCAGTACGGCGTGCTGTATTACTATCAGCCATCCGTCTCGGCGCAGAACGAAAACGTCAACGGCTGGTCCGTCAACGCGATGCAGAACCTGGGCGACAAGTTCGCCGTATTCGGCCGCGCCAACGGTTCTACGGGCGGCGCGACGGCCATCAAAAATTCGTATGTGATGGGCGCGTCGTGGTTAGATCCGCTGGAACGCAACCCGCAGGACGCCATTACCTTCGGCGCGGCGTACAACCGTTTAAGCGCCAAAGGGATGGGCTATCCCGAGCAGATGCGTTCAAGCGAAACTGTTTTTGAGCTCCAGTGGGTATGGGGCATCGGCAAATTTATAACGGTCACGCCGGACTTGCAGCTCTATCCGAAGGCCGCTTCCAACCCGGACCAGGGGGTAACAACTGTGGTCGGGTTGCGTACAACCGTAATGTTGTAATGGGGTAAAAACAAGCAGTACAAGGAGATAAATACTATGGAAAATAATACGACTACTCTGGGGACCAGATATCCTACGTTAGCTTTCATTTCGGGCGGCGCGGGCCAGGCGTCCGACGGCATTCCGCCTCAGCCTTTTGAGACGTTCTGCTACGACTCCGCCTTACAGCAGGCGAAAATCCAGGACTTTAACGTCATTCCGTACACCTCGGTTTTGCCTAAAGACCTGTACCAGAACATCTATCCGGTTGACGAAGTGGCCAACCAGTTTACGCACGGCGCGGTGCTGGAAGTGATTATGGCCGGCAACGGCGCCAAAATTGAAGACCACAAAGCCATCGCCACCGGGTTGGGCGTCTGCTGGGGTAAAGACAAGAAAGGCAATCTGATTGGCGGCTGGGCGGCCGAATATGTGGAATATTTTGATACTCCCATTGACGATGAAATCGCCAAAGGCCATTGTGAAATGTGGCTCAATAAATCCCTGAACCACGAACTGGAAATCCGCGGCGTTGAAAAACACAGCGAATTCCAGCTTTGGCACAACTACATCAACATTACGCAGCCGTTTGCGTACTGCCTGACGGTAATGGGATTTCTGAACTTTAAATATGCGCCGCTCGCCGTACCGACCGGCAAGAAGGTTCTGGACTGATAAACGTTTGCGGTTGAAAGCGTTTTGGGGGATATATGGGAGATAAAAATAACACGGTTGCCAAGTTAGGGGTAATAGGTCTTGCAGCCATTGTTGTGAGTTCCATGGTCGGGGGCGGGGTTTTCTCCCTCCCCCAAAACATGGCGGCCGGGGCCAGCGCGGGGGCGGTGATTCTCGCGTGGCTGATTACCGGCGTAGGGATGTATTTTATCGCTAACACGTTTAGCGTACTTTCGCGCGTAAAGCCGAACTTAACGTCCGGCATTTACATGTATGCCCGTGAGGGCTTCGGCCCCTATGTGGGGTTTACCATCGGCTGGGGATACTGGCTCTGCCAGATCTTCGGCAACGTAGGGTATGCCGTCATTACGATGGACGCATTAAATTATTTCTTTCCGCCGTATTTTGCGGGCGGCAATAATTTGCTCTCCATCGTATGCGGCTCGCTCTTAATCTGGGTGTTTAACTTTGTCGTGCTGCGCGGGGTAAAGCAGGCGGCTGTTTTAAACGTCATCGGCACCGTGGGCAAGCTGGTTCCGCTGCTGCTGTTCATCCTTATCCTTTTGTTTACGTTCCATATGGATAAGTTTGACTTCAACTTCTGGGGCACGCTTACCGAAGGAGGCAAATCCTTAGGCGGTCTGCCCACCCAGTTAAAGAGTACTATGCTCGTTACGTTATGGGCGTTTATCGGTATTGAAGGCGCCGTGGTGCTTTCAAACCGCGCAAAAAGCCAGTCCGCCGTCAGCAAGGCGACGCTTTTGGGCTTTTTGGGTTGTTTGGTTATTTATATTGGTCTTTCCGTGCTGCCGTTCGGTTTCCTGACGCAGGCGGAGCTGGCCGCGATTCCAAACCCCTCCACCGCCGGCGTGCTTGAAAAAGTGGTCGGTCCGTGGGGCGCGTGGCTGATGAACATCGGGCTGTTGGTGGCGGTTCTTTCGTCCTGGCTCGCCTGGACGATGATCACCGCGGAAATTCCCGCGGCGGCCGCCGAAAACGGCACGTTTCCCAAACAGTTTGCCATCCAGAACAAGAACGGATCGCCGTCCGTGTCTTTGTGGGTAACGAGTATTCTGATGCAGCTCGCCATTTTAATGGTGTATTTCTCTAACAACGCGTGGAATACGATGTTGTCTATTACCGGGGTGATGGTGCTGCCGGCGTATATCGCGAGCACGGCTTATCTGTGGAAACTGACCGAAGACGGCGAATTTACCAAAATTTCGCCTAAAGGACGCGCGGCGGCGCTTATTACGTCTACGCTGGGTACTGTTTACGGCGGCTGGCTGATTTACGCGGCCGGACTCAAGTACCTGTTCCTGGCGGTTATTTTCCTGGCGCTCGGTATTCCGATATTCGTCTGGGCCCGCAAACAGCAAAAAGACGGCCAGCCCGTCTTTAAGGAAGGCGAAGTGGCCGTGGTTACGTTGCTTATCGTGTTCGCCTTGGGCGCAGTCTACGTGTTTTCCAGAGGGCTTGTAAGCATCTAGCGTGCGGACGTAAAACCGCTTAAAAGGCCGGGCTTGATCCCCGGCCTTTTTGTATAATGATTAATTAAAATACCGTTTATTTTATTACCATGACCGACGAAAAATACGAAAAACTCCCCCCTTTTTACGGGGCGCTTAAAAAGTTTGCCAAAAAGAAAGCCGCGCTGTGGAGCACGCCCGGCCACGCCAGCGGCAACGGGCTTAAATCCTGCCCGGCCGGAAAAGATTTTTATGAATTTTTCGGCCATAACCTCTTTTATGCGGACGTGTCCAGCAGTGTGGAAGAGCTGGGCTCCGTTCTGGAGCATCAGGGGCCGCCCGCCGAAGCCGAACGCCGCGCCGCCGAAATTTTTGGCGCGGATGTTACGTTTTTTGTATTAAACGGCACTTCTACGGCGAACAAAGTGGTGTTCTTTGCCACCGTCGCGCCCGGGGATTTGGTGCTGGTCGGGCGCAACTGCCATAAATCCGTTATGCACGCCATTATTATGAACGAGGCCATACCCGTTTATTTAACCCCCAAACCGTGTGCATACGGGCTGATCGGCCCGGTGGGGTTTGAACAGTTTTCCCAAAAATCCATCCGCGCCAAAATAGCGGCCAGCCCGCTGGCGACCAATAAAAAAGCCGCCAAAGTGCAGCTGAGCGTTCTTACCAATTCCACCTACGACGGCGTGATTTATAATGCCGAAAAAGTGAAATCCCTGCTGGCGGGTTCCGCGCGTTTTTTGCTTTTTGACGAAGCCTGGTACGCTTACGCCGCCTTTCACCCGTTTTATGAACACCGCTACGCCATGAGCCTGTGCTTTAAACGCCGCGGGCATTATCCTCCCGTCTTTGCCACGCAGTCCACGCACAAGCTGCTGCTGGCGTTTTCGCAGTGTTCCATGCTTCATTTCAGACAGGGAACCGGCAGTGAAAAACTGGACTTGCGGGGACTTGTGGAAGCGAACTTGATGCACGCCAGCACCTCGCCGTTTTACCCGCTGTTTGCGTCTTTGGACGTGAACGCGCAGATTATGAAGGACAGCGGTTACGACCTGCTAAACAAAGCTTTAAACGCCGCCGTGCGTTTCCGCTCGGCGATTCGCCGCGCCGGGGAACGGTATGCAAAAAAGGGCGAATGGTGGTTTAAAGCGTGGCAGCCGGAGCGCAAACGGCTGGAGCTGGACCCGAAAGACTGGCGTTTAAAACCCGGGGACAAGTGGACGGGGATGGATATTTCGGAAGAGGACGATTTGATACTGGACCCGCTGAAGGTTACGCTGCTGACGCCCGGCGTAAATGCCGACGCGTCCATGACGGACTTGGGTATTCCCGCCTGCGTGGTAAAAAAGTATTTGCAGGCGCGCGGCGTGATTCCCGAAAAGACGGGTTTTTACAATTTGCTTTTCCTGTTTGCTCCGGGGGTAAGTACGGAGCGCGCGGCGGAGCTGTTGCGCATCTTGCACGATTTTAAACTGGAATACGCCGATAATGCCGCCCTGTCCAAATGGTTCCCGGATATTGCCGCGGCCTATCCCGGGCGGTATGAAAAGACGGGCCTTGCCGATTTATGTGCGTCTATGCACGCCTATTTAAAACAGGCCGATATTATGCGCCGTTCGGCTTCGCTTTACAGCGAGCTTCCGGTGCAGGCGGTTGCGCCGCATAAAGCGTATTACGGCCTTTCGGAAGGGAAGACGGAATACGTGCGTCTGGCGGACGCCCCGGGCCGCGTGAGCGTGTTTATGGTGCTTCCGTACCCGCCGGGCGTGCCGGTGATTATGCCCGGGGAGCGTTTCCCCGCGGCGGATTCCCCCGTGATGCGCTTTTTACGCCTAAACGAGGAATTTGACAATCTTTTCCCGGGTTTTGAGACGGAGTTCCACGGCGTGAAAAAAACATGGGAAAACGGCAAAACGGTGTATTGGGTAAGTGTGCTGAACAAAACGAAAAAGGGCAAAGCCGCCTGATTTTAGCCAACAGCTGACGGAGGAGCGCCCCGTTTCCAAGCGGGGCGTTTTCTTGTTCCTTTTTTTGCCGCCGGAGCCGTGCAGATTTTACGATACTTGGCGACATTGTTTAAACAATGTGGCTCAATTCGTCGGATGTGTCCGCATAGCAAACCGCCCTCTGGTGCATCCCCGAATGTTTCTCTCCCAAGTATCTAAAAGCACCGTGTTTTGCTGAGCTCTGGTCAGGCACGCTGCGCGCCGCCAGAGCCCCCAGGCCCGGACCCTGCGGGCGGTTTCATACCCCCTTTGTTGTTCCCCTCTAATTAATAGCACCGCTTATTGCGTTAGCCCTGGTCAGGCCAGAGAAGGGAGCCCAGGCTCTGGGCCCTGCCCCCGGCACTCTGCGAGCGGCTTTTCGGGCTCGCTTTACGGTACTTGGCAACATTATTTAAACAGTGTGGCTTAATTAGTCGGATGGTTCCGTCAGGGAAAGGGAGGGGCGGCTCGCCCCCTTGATTTGTTTTTTTTTTTTGATAAATTGGAAAAAGCACGGCCCGTCTTGCTTGGCGTTTTTATACGGCATCTGCGCCGGGCAAATCTGCGTTTTCCCGGAGTATTTATGAAGAAAGGTTTTACTTTGATAGAACTGCTGGTTGTCGTGCTTATTATCGGTATTTTATCCGCGGTAGCTTTGCCGCAATACACGAAAGCGGTGGAAAAGAGCCGCGTGAGTGAAGCCAAAATACTGCTTAAAAGTTTGTCCGATGCTGAAGATTTATACGTCTTAAGCAATGGGGATTTGTGCGGTACGTGGAAGCTGGAAGACTTGGATATCACACTGCCCGGCACCACGAAAGATGTGGACGGACGGACGCATGTAACCACTAAAAATTTTGAAATTTACGCCGACGAATGCACCTATGGTAATGATCCTGGCGGCGGCCACGCGCTGGATTTGTACGCAGACCGGATTGATAAGGATTATTCCGTCCGCTTTGTAGGCGGCAATTATGACGGCGGCGGCACGCACGGCATTTTTTACTGCTATACGGAACACGACGAAGCAGAACCTTGTTCCCAGGCCGGAGCCGTTAAAAATGCTGACGGGGAGTGGGTCTTTCAATAATCCCGTTATACCTGCGGTTTATTGGCTTTGTGCTCAAATTTTTGCAGTTCCTGAATGATACCCGCCGTCAGCACCGCCGTAGTGATGGCAAACAGCACAAGCCCCATCGCCACCGTGATGGCCGTTATCACGCGCCCAAACAGGGTAATCGGCACCATATCGCCGTACCCCAGCGTGGTGAACGTTTCCAGGGACCACCACAGCGCATCCAGCATATTTTTAAATACGTCCGGCTGGGCGAGGTGCTCCACGCGGTAAATCATAAACGAACTCCACACCCACAGCATTAAAATAAACGCGCCGCAGATGGCCAGTTCGCTTTTCTTTTCGTTGACAACGGTGTTCATCAGCTGGATGGCGTTGGTGTAGCGCATCAGCATTAAAATGCGGAATACGCGCAGCATACGCACCATACCGCTGCCCAAAATAAAGAACGGCGAAATGGCAAACAGGTCAATCAGCATGAGCGGCGTGCACATATATTTAAGCCGCCCAATGATGGGGCGCTTGAAGCGCGGGTCTTCGGTACAGGTGATGACGCGCAGGGCGTATTCCAGCGCAAATACGATGCTCATTGCAAAATCCAGGTGGTAGATAAAGCGTTTGACGGCGGGGCTGACGTCCCCCACGCTTTCAATCACGTCTACGGGCACGCTGAGCAAAATAAGCGTAATAATAAGCGCGTTGAGCGCGACGGTTACTTTACTGCGGTTGTTAAATTGCAAAACATTGTATAAGTAATGTTTGGCGCTGTGTGCGGTTTGCGGCATATACGGTTCCCCCCGTAGTTTAATGTAGCAAAGGCTTTCCTCCGGCGCAAGCCGTTTTTGGGGTTAGAATATTATACAATACCCATATGAAGAGCGATATCCAAACAGCTGTACAACTGATTAAAAACGCCGAATACGGCGTAGTGTTCTCCGGGGCGGGCGTAAGCGTGGAAAGCGGCATTGCGCCGTTTACCGGCGCCGGCGGCCTGTGGAACCGGTACGACCCGAAATATATTGAAATCAATTTTTTTGAAAACAACCCCGCCGAGTCCTGGCGGGAAATGAAAAAGATTTTCTTTACCGATATGGACGAAGCCTCCCCCAATAAAGCGCACGAAGTGATAGCCAAACTGGAAGAGAAAGGCTTTGTAAAGGGCGTGATTACGCAGAATATAGACGGCCTGCACCAGCGAGCCGGCTCCAAAAACGTGCAGGAGTTCCACGGTACGATTCATACGCTTTCGTGCGTAAACTGCGGGCGGAAATACAGGCTGGAAGACGTGAATGTGGAGCAGGTGCCCCCGCGGTGTTTTTGCGGCGGTGTGCTCAAGCCGGATTTTGTGTTTTACGGGGAAGGAATTCCTCCGCTGGCGTATGAAAAATCGCTTGAAATGGCGCAGAACGCGGATGTGATGATTATCGTCGGCACCGCCGGGCAGGTAATGCCCGCGTGTTCCCTGCCGCTTACGGCCAAACAGTTCGGGGCTAAAATTATTGAAGTAAATCCCCTCCCCTCGGCGTTTACGGATGCGGTAACGGACGTCTATTTCCCGGAAAAAGCCGGCGAATTTTTCGCCCGTCTGGAAAAAGAGATGAAGTTATAGAATTTATAGGAAAAAATACCGGGCGTAATACGCGCCCGGTATTTTTTGTCTTTGGAGAGCTTACGCCAGTTGTGCGGCTTCTGCTTTCACGCTTTCTTCGGTGGCGCGCATGGCTTCAATGGTTTTTTCAAACAGGGTTTCCAGCGGCCAGCCCAGCATTTCGGCCCCTTGGGCAATCACGTCGCGCGAGCATCCGGCGGCGAATTTTTTATCTTTAAATTTTTTCTTCAGGCTGGACACTTCCATATCGCTCACGCTTTTGGAAGGGCGCATACGCGCCGCCGCGCCGATAAGCCCGGTCAGTTCGTCGGCGGCGAAAAGCACTTTTTCCATTTCCAGCTCGGGTTTTACGTCGCTTACCAGCCCGTAGCCGTGCGAGCAGACGGCGCGCACCAGTTCCGGCTCGGCGTTGATTTCAGCCAGCAGCTCCGGCGCTTTTTTGCAGTGCTCCTGCGGGAACTGTTCAAAATCCACGTCGTGCAACAGGCCGCAGAGGGCCCAAAAATCGGCTTCTTCGCCGTAGCCGAGCGTATTGGCAAAATGGCGCATAACGGCTTCCACCGTCAGCGCGTGCAAAATATGGAACGGTTCTTTGTTGTATTTTTGTAACAGCGCAAGCGCCTGGGCGCGGGTAAGAGCGGTTTTCATACGGTCTCCTTACGTGTTGAATGATGTAAAAAGTGCGGCGGATAAAGGCCCGCCGCCTTCCCCTCAAAGGGGTAACGGGTACGACAAATCAAAATTGTTTCGGCCGGCTGAAACGCCGGGAATATGCCGGCGTCCGAACGGTTAACCGGCGTGCCGCCGGGCGGAACGCACAGCGTCTAAAATTATAACATATTTACCGCCCGGTAGAAAAACCGTTTGCCGGGCATATAAAAACCCGCCGCAGGGGCGGCGGGCGGAGGTAAAAGGGGCGGGACTACCAGGTGTATTCGTCAATCATAAAAATCCGGACGGACGGGTCCTTCTGGATATGGCGCACCATAAAGGGTTTTTTAAGGCTGGGCCGGCGGGTGGCGGAATAATACACGGCTTTGGGCATATCCGGGAAGTACGCGCGCAGATACGGATATTTGCCAAAGCTGGCCGTTACCGCCGCCGGACGGTACTCCGTCCATTCCGCCAGCGCGCGGCGGTTGATTTCCGCGCGTTTGGCGGGGTCTTTTTCATCCTCGTCAAAGCCGTCGGTCAGCTGCAGCAGAAGCGCGAGGCCCTTTTTGTTAATCAGTTTGGCCGTCGGGCCGGGCACGGTTTCAAATAAAAGGTTTTGCTCCGGCACGTTAAACTGCCGGGCGGTTTGCAGGATTTCATCCAGCTGGGCGGGGGTCAGTTCGGTTTTTAGGTCCAGCCAGTAGGTTTTATCCTGCGGGTTTTTGACGGCGGAAAAAATATCGGCCAGTTTTACCTTGCCGGGCAGGGCGCTTTCGTCGTGCGCCACAAACAGCTCTCCCCCCGCTGTTTCGGGCAGCAGGTCCAGTTCGTAGCCGTTATAACTGCGGTCTTTATTTTTGGCGCGGCGCACGGTATTAACCTGGTGAATAAACAGCCGTTCCTGCGGGGCGTTCCATTGGGCGTGCGGCGCGGCGTGATTGGGTTCCTGCAAGAGTTCAACGGGAGCAAACTTCCATTCGGTATATACATACATAAACGCGGCGTATGCGCCGAGCGAGAAAACCGCCAGCAGGACGGCTGAAAGGATAATTCTGGACCTTCTCATACGGATTCTTCCCCCAACAAGACAAAAAAATACCGCCCGTCGGTACGGGCGGTACGGTAAAACTTAATTGCCGAAGCGGTTGGCGCCTTCGGTGCTGGGCAGAACCAAAAAGACCAGCAAAACCAGCGTGCCGATAAACGGAACGAGGGAGATGAGCAGCCACCAGCCGCTGCGGTCCGTATCGTGCAAGCGGCGCACCGCGATGCCCAGAGAGGGCAGGAGCACGGCCAGGGTAAGCAGGAAATAAATGACGTTACCCACGTCGCCAAAGAAGCTCAGAATCACGCTCAAAACCAAGAACACCAAGAAATTGAACAACACGAACATCCAGTAATTGGTGCGGGTGGCGCGTCCGGCGAAGTTTACGTACTGTTTCTTTAAAACGTCCCAATAATACGTCGTAAATGCCTTCATACATCCTCCTAAGTTATCCGTCTTTTCATAGAATACAATAAAAATGCTTTTATTGGCAACCCCGCGCGCATAAAAAACCCCGGATATAAAATACCCGGGGAAAATATGCAAACGGTTTACATTTTATTCGGCGGCGCCAAGCAATGTGGCAAAGGCGGCCAAGGCGCGGTCTTCATCGCCCGCGTGTTGCTTTAAGTAGCTGCCCAGCGCGATGTCCTTTTTGCTCCAGCCCACCTGGAACGGCAGCTGCAATACTTTTACAACGGCGTCAAACGCTTTTTGGTCGGCGGGTTCAATGGCGGCCCCGTTGAGCGCGGCTTGTTTATTGGCGGCGAAATTTTCCGCCAGCGGTTCGTAAAGGTCTTTCAGCGCGGCTTGCAGTACGGCGGCCGGATCTTCTTTTTTGGATTTTTTAAGATACTTGGCAAACGGAAAGACGTGCGCTTTAAGGAATGCGTCGGCCTGCGGGATGGCGGAGGCTTCGTTGATAATTTTAAGCGTTTCCACCGCGGACATTTTTTGGGTAATGGTGTCGGAAATTTTTTTCTTGGCTTTGTCGGAGAGAACCTGATTGTCTGCGCCGCTCGTTTGGGCCTGGGCCGCGGCGGGAATCATAAAGAGTACTGCCAGCAACATCAGCGAAATTTTTTTCATAATGCTCCTCTTTCGTGTTGGGATGAATATATTATTAGTAAAACAAGTTAAGCCGTATAAAACAAGGGACTTTTGACCTATATTTACCTGGGACTCCGTCCCGTCTATTCGTAAAACTTGGAAAACGTTTTAAACGCTTCTCCCACGCGCGCGGGATTGGCCCCGGCTTTAAGCAGGGTGAAGTTTTCGTCGTAGTGTTCCAGGTTGCCGTAGGCGTCAATCACCGTCAGTTTGTCTTCGGTGCGGACGGCTTTTTTGGTGTAGCTGGAAATAATGGAAAACGGCCTGGGCGCGGGGTCAAACAAATCCTGCCCGATGGAATAATCCCCCGCGGGGTTGACGCAGCCGTAGGCGTGCGCGAGCACGGTGGGCGCCACGTCGTAGTGATTGGTGCGGTAGTTTTTTACGCCGCCCGGCGTGCCCGGCATCCATACGAACATCGGCACATGCGTCTGGTATTTGGCAAAATTGCTGTTGTGGCCCCAGAAATTGTTGCGCGTGTCGTTGATTTCCTGCCCGTGGTCCCCGGTCAGAATGATAAGGGTATTGTCCAGCTCGCCGCGTTTTTGCAGGTCTTTTAACACGCGGTCAATCATCCGGTCCGTAAAATGCATGGAGTTTTTGTAGCGGTTCATATACGGAGCGGGATCGGTGTTTTTGCTGAGCAGAAGGTAGTTCATCTGCTCTCCGGCGGGTTTAAATACGGCGTCTTCGGCGGGATAGTCGCTGCCGTGGGGCGCGTCTAAAAACAGGAAACCGAAAAAGGGTTGTTCCCGGTCGGCGCGGGTATCCAAAAACGCTTCAAAATCCCGGATGGAGTCTATGTCGCGCTCCCATTTTTCCGTCCCTTTGGATTCCAGACGCAGATTGGGAATAGCCGCGAACACGTTTTGGTTAAACTCCGGGCTGTTGAGCTTGCCGCTGCTGTACACGGCGGGTTCGTAACCCAGCTTTTGCGCTTCGCTTACCAAAACGGGCGGCAGGTGGCGGCTGGTAAAATCGTTCCAATACGAATACGGCATGGAGTAAAACAGCGAAAATACCCCCGCTTCGGTGGCGTTGCCGCCGCTTAAATGGTCGGCAAAATACGTTACGCCCTTTTTTTGGCTCCAGGCCCAGAGGTTAGGCATTACTTCGGGCGTAAAACTGTCCGCCCGCCACGATTCCACCAAAAAAACCAGCACATTCATCTTTTGCCCGGGCGTACACGCAAGCGGCGCCAGCGGGTATTTTAAAGTACCCTGTTCGGGCATGGTGTAAGGTTCGCTTTTGGGTTCAAACCCCATCTTGCGCAGGCGGCGGTTGGCGGAAAGCGGATTGGCAAAGGGCAGGCGGTCGCGTTGGGCGGAAATGGTGGGCACCATCATAAAATGCGCCCAGGCGTACATGCCGTTGTAAGCGGTAAAAATCAGCAGCATTGCCGCTGAAACCGCTCCAATGGTTTTATTGCCGGGGCGCAGGCGTTTGCATAATACGCTAAGGCCCCACTGGGCCGCAAACAAAACGGCGGCTCCGGCAAAGGCCAGCACCCAGGTTAAGGCCGGGAATACGAAAATTTCTTTGCCCGCCGGGCCGAAAAACAGCTGCAGCATGGCCGGGCTTATATGAAAACGGTATTGGGAATAGACGAGAATGTCCACGGCGAAGAATAAGGAGAAAAGTCCCCCCCATCCCACGCACGCCGCCTGCAGGGCCCGGGGGCCGATCAGGCGCGCGGGCAGGCTGAGCAAAAACAGTCCCAGTGCAAACAGCAGGATATGCCCGGGGATGAACAGCGCGGTGAACGTCAGGCCGTAGCCGTCGGTAAAAAAGCCGCCGGTTTGAAAGTAGCAAAGCGCGGCCAGACACCATAAAAGCAAATTGATAAACGCAAAAGCGCAGAGGTTTCTGATATTCATAAACAAAGTTAGTCCAGGGTCTCGCCCTACCGGGCGGTAACTTTATAATTATAGCTTTTTTGGCTTCCCCGCGCGCATACGGCGGCGCAAGAGAACGGCGGCTTGGGTTTCCTGCGGGGTAAACCCAAACAGGGAGCCGGCCAATGTATCGGCCTCTTGCTGGAGAGCGGAGATATCCGCCGCCGGGTGTCGGGCCGTCAGATTGTGCATTTGCCGCGCGAGCGTTTCCAGCCTGCGCCGCTGGTCCGCCGGCGCATCGGGCACGGGCAGTGCGTTAAGCGGCGCGGAATAGAGCTCCAGCAAGCGGCCTTTGCGTTTGCCTTTATAAAAGAGCCAGGCAAAGTACGGGGCCGAATTGAAGAGGGCAAGCAGGTACCAGAGGGAAATCCCGTTGGCGGGATTGGAAATAAAATACACGTCCGAACTGGCGTACCACGGGCCGGGCGCAAACGCAAACGTGTTGTCTGGCGCGCGCTGGGGCACGGCGATTTTGTCGGCCTCAAAATCCATTTTCCGCCGGACGGAGCCAAACCAGTATACCCCGTTTTGCAGCTGTTTGTGTATGCCGTTGTTGTTTTGCCGGCGCGCGAGAAGCGCAGGCTTAAAACGCGCCAAATGCGCACGCAGGGCGGGATATAAGGCAAAGTCCAGTTCCCGGTCGTTGGGGTAGAAAAAATCCACCAGCCAGCCGCCGGGCGTCCGGTCCGCCGCGTACGGATGAATGTGGGAGTTTTTAAAAAACGGTTTTAATTTTTTCCGTTCGGCGGCGTTTAAATCAAGCGCGTTTTTTTCTTGTTCGCTTAGCACGAATACGCCTTCCCCCTTCTTTACGCCGGGCATAGGCGTTTTGCGCAGGTGGGCGGCGGAAATTTTGTCGCACCCCGTCATCAGCCCGTTGCTGACGCCGGCTATCTCTCGTAAGGTTTGGCGGCACGCGGCCATTTTGGCCAGCGCGCCCGAAAGAGGGTCCTCTTCCGGCGGCCGCGTTTGCAGATAGCGGGCGGTTCCTTCATACAAGTTTTGCTGGGGGATAAGCGCATTACCCGTGCGGCAGGGCGGTTTTTCCGGGCCGTTGTTTTTTTCAAATACGCTAAGCAAACTGTGCTGGCCCGCCGCCAGCGCAAACAGGCGTTCGTCTTCAAAATCCAGCAGACGCAGAAACGCCGCCCGCTCCTGCAGTTCGCGGCGCAGGGGGGCCGCGCCTTGGGCGGTGGCGAAGTAGGGCGTAGTCAAAAATCCGCCGACCCCTCCGGGGCGCAGTATGTCCAGCGCCAGGTAAAAGAAAAAATACAGTAAATCGCTTTTGGGCTCCACGCGGGTTTGCCACAGCGGGTTTCGGCGCAGCGCGTCAAACACCGCGCGGTTGTTTTTCTGGCCGACGTACGGCGGATTGGAAAGAAGCGCGTCAAACCCGCGTTTATGCGTAAATACGTGCGGAAAATGCGCTTGCCAAACGCTTTTTCCGTTTGCCGAGGCGGCCAGCGCGTCCCCTTCCAGCGTATGGGGCAGAACGGTTTTTCCCTGCGGCGGCGCGCCGTGTGCCGCCAGCAGGAGGGCAAAACGCAGCTGTAAATCGGCCAGCGCGCGAGCGGAAACGTCCGCCGCGTACAGGTTATGCGTAAGGATATGGGCCAGCAGACTGCCCGTCGTTTGCTCTCCCGGGCAAAGCCTGCGGCGGAGCGCGGCCAGTTCCAGGGCAAAAGGCACTAAAAGGCCCCCGGCTCCGGCGGCCGGGTCGCAAACGGTCAAATGGTGCAGAAAACGGTCCGTTTCGCGGGCTTTTTGGGCGGAAAGCCCGGCGGGTGTGTTTGCTTCCCAAATAAGGGCGCGGGCCTGCTCCTTTGCAAGCCCCGCCCGGCGGGTCAGCACGGCGAAAAGGGTTTCTTTGGCCAGCTGTGCGGCGGGACGCACCGGCGTATAAAAAACTCCGTTGGCGCGGCGGTTTTGCGAAAACAGTTCGTTGCTAAGGCCCAGGATTTCCGGCGTAAACGCGCCGGGCGTTCCTTCACAGGCGGGCGCGTATTTCTCCAGCAGGCCGCGCGCGGCGTTTAAAGCGGATTTGGGTATTGGCGGAGCATCTTTTGGAAAGAAAGCGTTTAGCCAAGGGGCGTTTTCCCCCGCCAGCCGTTCAGCCAGCAGGCGGCGCAGGGCGGTATACTGCTCCTGCGGCGGGAGGATGTTTAATATACGCCGCAGACGGCGCAGCAGGGATAAATTCATTTGGGGTTAAAAGCGCGGAAAAACCGTTCCCGGGCCAGTATGGTGTTATATACGTTTTTCTCGGCCCAGAGGCGGTAATAGCGGGCGTAGAAATCCGCATCCGCCGGCGTTTGGCGGCGCAGGGCCGCCATCTGTTCGTCCAGCCGCGCGACCAGCGGCGGCAGGTCTGTAAAGATAGCCTGTCCTTTCAGGGCCCGCAGGTATGCGGCTTTTTCTTGGCCCAGCAGGTCCGGCCAGGCGCTCCCGTGCCGGATGGTCCATTCGTACGGCGCTCCTAAGGCTTCGGCTGCGGCATAAGGTTCGTAAACCTTGCTCATTTGTTGAAGCAGTGCTTTGGTTTCCAGGTAGCGGGCGGGCAGATTCTCTTCGGGGAACAGCGTTTGTGCGGAGTCTTCCATTTTGTCCAGCGTAAATTGCAGCAGTCCCAGCCGCTGGGCGTCCGTCATCGGCTGGCCTGCGCCGGGAATATTGGCGTTAAGCTTGCGTTTGCGGCGGATGATAAGCGTATTGCGTTTGGCGGTGGATTTCGCCAGCACTTCGTTAAGCGTTTTAAAATACTCCAGCCGCAGTTTCTGGCGGTAATACTGTTCAAATTCCACCGGTTTAATGTCCGACGGGTTTTTTATCAGCAGGGAGTGAAGGCTTTTCCACGTGTATTCCAACGCGCCCCGGGCCCAGGCGCGCTGGGCTTCCAGCGTGGGCAGGGCGGCAAAAGCTTCCATTTCTTTGGCGTAAAGCGCGTAAGCCGGCGGCTGGACCGGGTCGTCCAGCAGGCGTTTGACCTCTTCTTGCGGGAACATGGCCGAGGCGAAGCGTTCCGGCAGGACGGGCGCAAAATGGCTTTCCACTTCGGCCAGCGTGTTTTCCAGCAAATCCTGATGGCGCCAGAAAGCTTTGGCGTCTGCGGATTTGTTGGCGGGCAGCAGGGCAAACAGGCGCGCGTCCCGGTCGTGGAAATAGGCCAGTTTGCCCAACAGGGTTTTTTCGGATTTGAACGGAGCGGTTAAGATTTCTTTTTCCATCCGGCAGAATGCGCCGGAGTGGCTGATGCGGTGCAGCACCCAGTTGGAAGCCGTTGTTTTGACGGCGAACCCGGTGGCCGCCGAGCTTAGCGGCTGGGCCAGTTTGGCGCTGAGGGGCGGGAATGCGGTATTTTTTAAGAGCGCCTGCCACGCGGCGGAGCTCCCTCTGAACCAGGGGGATACGAGCTGCGCCTGCACTTGTAAGAACGGGCAGACGAGCAAAACGGCGCAGATGAGCGGCTTGAGCATAAAACGCGTATATATCATAGTGCGCGGGTCCGTTTGGCGGACCGCTCCTTACTTTTATTATAAACGAAAACGCTTCCCGGCTCCATAGGCCAAAAGACCCAGAAATACGGTTGTTTTGGGCCCATAAACGGGGTTCTTTCCGCCCGTCAGAAATGCTATGATGTGATATATCCAAAACAGGAGTGTTTTTCAATATGCCGCAAATCAGCCTGATTATCCCCGTGTATAATACCGAAGCGTACCTGGCCAAATGCCTCACAAGCGCGCTGGCGCAGACTTTTACGGATATTGAGGTGATTTGCGTGGACAGCTCTTCCACCGACGGTTCCGCCGTCGTGCTGCAAAACGTTGCCGCCAAAGACCCGCGCGTGAAAGTGTTTACCGTGCCCAACGAGGGGCCGGGCATCGGGCGCAACAAAGGGCTGGATGAAGCGCGCGGCAAATACATTTTGTTTTTGGATTCGGACGATTTTTTAGACACCCGCGCCTGCGAAATCCTCTATAACGCCGCCGAAACGGAACGGCTGGATATTGCCGCCTGCGACTTTTACACCTATCAGGATAGAACGGGCGTTTTTACCCCCCGCTCCCGCGCGCTGGAGCTGCCCTGCAAGCACGATTTGGACGCTTCCGCGGGCGACGGGCCGGAGGAATTTGTCAAGTTCGCCTTCTCCCTTCCGTTCGTGTGGGGCAAACTCATCCGCCGCGATATTATTGAAAACGCGGGCCTGCGTTTTCCGCCGGGCGCCGCGGAGGACGTGCCGTTTTGCGTTTCCTGCCTGGCGCGGTGCCGCCGCGTGAAAATGCTGGACGGAGCGTATCTGTTTTATTACCGCGTAGGCCGTACGGGCAATATTTCCGGCCGGGGCGAAAAGATGGTGCTTGACGGCATTGAAAACTTTGGCGTGCTGGAGAATAATTTAAAGAAATACGGCGTATTGGAAGAAGTAAAGGAAACCTTTTGGTTTAACAAGCTGGTGCTGCTGATTGGCGACGAACATCTTTTTGCCGGACGGCTTGGAAACGTGCCCCGGGAGACGGTGCAAAAAGCGTACGACCGGGTGCGCGCCGATATGGCGGCGCTGGATGTAACGCTTTTTAAAAACCGCAACTGGATTTTCCGCTGGAAAGCGCGCGGACTCAAAAAAGCGGTGGAAAAGAACGATTTGGGTTTCCCCCGCCGGGTGCGCAAAATCCGCAATATCTTAATGCCCGTGCTGGACCCGTGGTTTAAACTGGTCGGGTAAGGCGTTCCATTTCATCAGGAGTAACAGAGGAATACAATGCTTCGTATTCCTCTTTTTCATATAACTCGTAGAGGTAGGCGTCTCTGTCTTTACGCCAGAAAAATGCGGTTTCGCCCGGGCGTTTGGCGGCGGGCGCGGGTATAAGCGCCGGGTATTGTGCGCGCAGGCATTTGGCCAGCATTAAAAAGTGAAGAGCCATAAAAGCCGGATTGTACTGGGCGCGTCGCATTGTTTTTTTTACTCCCGGGAAACGTTTTTCAAATAATTTGCCGTTGCGCCGCATCAGTTCTTTTTTCTGCTTGGACGGAAAACTGGCCGTGCCTTTGTGATATACAAATACATTGGGAACCAAGCAGAAGCCGTATCCGGCGCGTTTGGCGCGGAACAGCCAGTCTGTTTCGTCATAATATCCTTTCCCGTAAACCGGGTCCAGCCCGCCCAGTTGCTGGGCGGCGCGGCGGCTGATCGCCATACAAAACGATACCAGGGTGGGAATGTGCGTAATTTGCACAGGCGCGAAAGAAGCGGCCTGCCGGTCCGCCAGTTTCAGCGGGATAGGCAGAGGGCGTTCCTCATGGCGGAAGTAGACGCTTTGCTTATCGGCCGCATTGCTCCACGGGCCGGCCGCGGCCAGGTGTGGATTTTCAAAAATAGGTTTAAACAGGCGGCTTGCCCAGCCGGGCGGCAGCTCGGTATCGGTGTTTAACACCAAAAAATCATTTTTAGTCAGGGCGATGAGGCGGTTTAACGTATGGATAATGCCCAAGTTTTCCGGGTTTTGGACTACAGTAATTGCATCCGGGTGCCTGGTTTGGTAAGCGCGCAGGAGCGGCCAGATTTTTTCATCCGGGCTGGCGTCGTCCGCCAGGTAGATGTGGAACGGTAAATCGGTGTTGTTAAGCAGGCTTTCCAGACACGGACCGATGACATCATACCCATTATAAACAGGAATGAGAATATCAATCGGGCGAACGATGGCTTTAGAAGGGGTGTAAGATGCATAAAACTGTTGTAAATTCACGTTTTGGGCCGGGCGTGTGCGTTCGCGCAGCAGGGCGCGTTCAAGCGTTCGTTTACGGGTGTGGAAGAATATTTTACCCAGTACTGGTTTTACCAGGCGCAGCAGTTCCAGCCGGAGTTTAAGCATTAGTAAAGTCATTTTTCCTCCGTCGGATCTACCCGCCAGCAGGTTATTAAATTTTTTATCGTCTAACAGCCATGCGGCTAATTTCATTCGGTACTTTCTTCTGCGTACGCAGATTGGAAAGCAGTATGCGCAGATAAAATAACGTGCAGCGCGAAGCCAAAAACCGGCGCCGGATGTACGCTTCAGGGATAGTGTATTTTGTGTACGGGTCAGATTCTGTTGTATCAGGCCGAGGTCGTAATTGGTGTGTGTGCGAAGATAGGGGATAATATGCTGCACCACCTGGGCAAGCGGCATTTTGCCGTCTTGAATAAAGAAACACCTTCTTTTGATAAAAGGGCATTTATCCTCAATGACGGTTTTATCCGCGTATGACAGTGGCCAGTGTTCTTCCCAAACTGTTTTATATTTATGATGGTCTATCCAAGTAGCGGCCCGGTAGCCTTTTTGGTCGTAGTAGGGTGTTTGACGCTGTTCGTGGTAAATGGTGCTGTCCGCATAAGAATTAATTTCGTGCAGGGTTTCCCAGTACTTCCGGAAATCTTTACTGCCAACGAGTGATTTGCGGTATGCTATCCAAAAAGACGGCATATGTTGGTGTTTGACGGGGAGGGGTTCGTACCATTTGTACAGACTCCACCAGTCGCATTCTTTTTTGTCCATATCCGTAAATAGTTTTTCAAGCGGGTAAAACGGACCGAAAAACGTATAATTGCATAAAATCACTTCGTCGTATTCTGTCAGCTTGTCCCACCCGTAATACTCCAGGGCATATTTATAGGCCCAGGCGTCAAAACCTTTATTTTCACGCACAAGCAGCCGGTCGGCCAGCGGAGCCAGCTTCTGCCTGGACGCTTCGGTCAGCTTACCGTTGACGACTATACACAGTTCCTTTAAAAAGGGTTTAAAACGCTGCAAGAAGTACGGAATATAATCATCTGCGATGCCGTCTTTATCGTAAAACAAATAGATGCCCAAACGGTTTTGGCGAAGTAATGTATTATTGTTTCTTATGGTCTGTGTCATATGGAGTAAAAGAGTGCAGAATTATTTTTTATATTTTTTAAGAATTTGTCGGATTTTGGTGTCATCTCCGTAGATAACGGGTGAGTCGTATTCTCTTGCTTTAAATACGCCGTATGAGGGGCGAATCGTAAAGCCGCGAGAACGGATGAGTTCTTCCACTTTGTCTTTTAAATAAGAAGGTTTCCCTGAACAGCAGTTAATGGCTCCGGAAATGTCCGTTTGTGCAGCGACCGCACAAATTTGCCGCGCCAGTTCGTCTACGTGGATATAATCGTACTGCTCGGTTCCTTCGGTAAACGGAAAAGAAGTTTTACCTTCCGCTTCCCAACGGATAATTTTGCTTAGAATGGAATTGTTATGTTCGTCGTCTCCGTATGGCGTAAAAAAGCGGAGCCACTGCAAGGTAACCGGTTTATCTTTTAAATACAATTCAAGCAGGTGTTTTAGTGAGATTTTAGCCCAGGAGTAATAATTGTCCGCAATTAAGGGGTGGTCTTCACTTACCCGGCCGTTACACGGGCCGTATTCGCGGAAGGAGCCTGCCACCATCAGCTGCTTGCATTCGTGCTCAACTAAACTTTGCAAAAAATGGAAATGTGCGGGCAGATTGTCTATGTGACTCAATGCATTATGCGTAAACCCGTCCTGCCAGGCCAGGTGCAGGCAAACATCCGGTCTGTCTATTTTTGTGTATAGCTGATTAGTTTGTGCCGGGTTGAGAATATTACAGGCATAAAATGGTATCTCAGGGGGAAATACGCCCTTGTCTGTCAAATCAATAGCGGTGATATGCCATTGTCGGGTTTGCTGGAGCAAAGGAATTACATGGCGCGCAATGTAACCGTTGGCTCCCGTAACACAAATATGTTTCATTGTTTTCTCCAGCGTATTATTTCAAGATAGTTTTTTGCGGCGGAGATTCTTTGTTTGAGTTCAAAACACCGGGCTGTAAATTTTTCTGTTCTTTTCCCGGTCAGTATATTGGCTATTTTATATTTACATAGCCGCAATTTCAATCTAAAAAGCTGTTTTGCATCTTTTACAGTTGTTTCAGAATACTCAGGCAGGAGCAATGGAGCCGCATCCGTCAGCATAAAAGTACGAAAATAAAAATAAAAGTTGTCTAAATATACAGAAGTTAATGACAACGGAGCAATCCATGCTGCGTAATATCCGTCATATTGCACGAACATGGGATTCAAACGCTCCAAGGCGTTTAAAACGCTTCCGTCTTTGGGGGCCGGTTCGGCAGGAAAGTCGTCATAATGCCAGGTATGGGATAGCAGTGTCTTGTAGGCCTTGCCTCGCACCCAGTAACACTCGCCGTAAGAAGCCACCGGTTCATCGTCCCAGGGAACGGAAATATGATATATATCGCGCAGGATATGTAGCATATTTTCACGGTTGAGTGTATTTTCTTTTCCGATTAACTGTGAAAATACTCCCCAATGCGGCGGCATGGCGCACGCATAGCCCATGCGGGGGTTATCATCAAATGTTTTTAGGACATTTAATACATATTCAGGCGATTTGAGCACATTTTCCCAGCAGTGGTCGCAAAAACATTTCCCGGCGGTACTGTCGGGCAGCTGCGAAGTTTTTTTAGCCTGGGTAACGCATATATAATCATATCGCGCGAAAATATCGCGTCCTGCAATCAGTACAGTGGACGCCAGCTGGCCGCGGTTAGGCTTTAAGCGTATTTCCAGCTTATTGGGAAGAGCGGAAAATTTGTGCTGTACTTCCCTCTTTAATTCTTCATCCACGATTACGACGTAAATATCGGCATCTGGCGGCAAATTAGCGGCATATTTCTGGCAGTACTCTACCATGTCTGCATAATAAATATAACAAAGCATGGCCACGCGGGAAGGCTGCCGCGTGCAGGGCTTGGCCTGGGTGTCTGTTTCCGAAAGGAAATAATTTAAATGCAAATTGCGTTTCAGTACGGAGCCTGGCTGCGTACGCAGCAGATTATCCCAAATTAAATTTTCATCGTAATTAGTATGATTTTTTATATATTCTAACGCGTGACGGGGTTCGGTGCCCCGCCCGTTATGCAAATACAGCGCATAATCGCTTAAAAAGGCTCTGCGTTTGACCAGCGGGCTATGTTCCTGTAAACACTCCAGCGGTAAAAATACATCTGCATTTTCTTTTAATGTGGACGAGAGATTTTGGGTAATAAAAGTATCTGACTTAAATCCGTATTTTTCAAAATAAGCAGTAAAACGTAATTCATTGACTACGATGGCCTCTGCGTATGAGGTGGCCGTTTCCAATGTTTGCCAATAGGCTTTAAACGCGGGTGAAACCAGCATATTATGGCGTATTACCATAAAGTACGACATAATATGCTCCGGAATGTAATTGGTTTTTTGTTTCGCACAGAGACGTTTGTTGGGTACAAAGGGGTATCTGCAATGTCCCCAAAAGTCCGCCTCTGACAGGGCCATTTTGTCAAACATTTCCTGAAAAGGATATACCGGCCCGTAGCAGGTAAAATTACATAAAATAAGCTCGTCGTATGCGTGAAGTGCGTCATAGCCGTAGGTTTCCAGAGCCTCCTTATAGGCGCCGGAGTCAAAGCCGATGTTATCGCGCACAATTAATTTATCGCATACGGCGTGCAGGACGCTTGCTCCCTGTTCCGTCAACGGTTTATTGGCGACGACGCAGAGCTCCTGGCAGAGTGGTTTTAGATGTTTAAGATAATAGGGAACATAATCATCCACTACGCCGTCTTTATCATAAAAGAAATAGATACCGAGTCTTTTCACTAATCAAGTTTCTCCTTACAAATTATTCTCACATATACCGTTGGGGTTGCCAGAGAGAAAATCGGCAATGGGCTTATGTGGCCCGGGAACGGACGTTCCGCAGGAATGCGAGCGCGCTCTCTATATTATCATACGGGATTTGGCAGATGACGTCGTCTTCTAAGTCCCACCATTTTAGTTGTAGAAGTTCTGCCCGAATATGTTCATCAAAGCGGTAACGCAGAATGCGCGCGGGCGTACCCGCAACAACGGCGTAGGGCGGCACGTCTTTGGTTACCACACTGCGTGCTCCGATAACAGCCCCGTCACCGATGTGCAGGCCGTTTTTAATAAATGCACCGTCGCCAATCCAGACGTCATTACCAATGTGGACGGGTTCCGCTTCCCAAAACTCATTATGACTGGGAGTTGCGCCGGTTTTAAAGCCCAGTGCATCAAAGTAAAAGTAGGGCGACGTAGAAAGATAGGTAAGCGGATGTTTACCATGACCTATTGTTACGCCTGGGCCAATAGAACAAAAACTGCCGATACTGGTGTTTTCCGCATAAATAGTTAATCCGTGAGCGGTATATGTGTTTCTGCCCAGCTTTTTGATATTTGGACGATTTAACTTTACCTGCGGACCCCGCTTGCCCCTGCAGTGGGTTAAGTCGCATGAGGTGCGGAAAAATAAAATGCGTGTGGTGCACATATTCCCTTTGTATTTGCGGTGATAAAACCATTGTCCTATTTTTTTCAATGTTTTTTTCATTCAATGCTCCGCATACTTACTTTTGTGCCATAATACGTTGGATTTTAGTGCTGTCGCCCCACACGGCCGGAGAGTCATACGCCCGGTCCGGGTACGCTCCGTATTCCAGCCGGATATTTAAGTTGTTTTCTCTGATAAACTCTTCCACCTGTTCCCCCAGGCTGACCGGCCTGCCGCTGCAGCAGTTGACGATGCCGGTTATTTTGTCCTGCATAATGCATGCGGCAATTTGCCGGGCCAGTTCAGTAACGGGGATAAAGTCGTATTTATTTTTGCCGGAGGTAAATGGGAAAGCAGTTTTTCCCTCCCGGGCTGCTTGTAAAAGCTTGCCAAAAATAGAGTGAGCGTTGGCATCATCTCCATAGATATAAAAGGCACGCAGCCATTGCCATGTAGCGCCGTGTTGGTGTGCCAGCAGCCGGGAGGATTCCCGCAGAGCGTTTTTGGCTATGCCGTACTGAGAAATCGGCGTGCAGGGAGTGTTGTCATCAATGGCGCCTTCATAGTATCCCACTTCGTGCATAGTCCCCATCACCGCCAAGTGTTTCAGTCCCCCTTCCAGAAGGTGGTGTACCAGCCTGGCGTGTGCGGAGAGCATTTCCATATGAGCGGGTGAATTGTGGGCAAACCCGTCTTTCCAGGCCAGATGCAAAAATACGTCAGGCCCTCCTAGTTTGACATAAATATCCGCACCGCTTTCCAGCACGTTTAATGGCAGGAATTTGGCTCGCGGGTCAATATAGGCGTTGGAAAAATCCACGGCGGTGCAAGACGCTCCCGCGTCAAGCAATGCTTTGACAACATGGCTGCCAATATATCCGTTGGCTCCGGAAACTATAATTTTCATGGTTTAGTAATATAGGGCTTTAAAGCCTTATTGAGTTTATCGGTATAGATTTTAGCTCCTTCTCTGGATAAATGGGATTCATCCCCAAAATAGTTATCTTCCATCCATTCTCTTGTATCAATAACAAGCTGCTTTAGCGTGTGGAATGGTGCATATATATTTTCTTTGTTCTGTAATTTACTCAGGCTTTGGCGATAATCCGTCCTTTCCGGCGGAAACACCACAATTAGGCGTTTCTGTAATAGGGCACATAATTCGTGAAGTTTGATAAACCAACTCCACTGATTTTGTCCATATTTAGTTGCCTGTTTGTAGTGTTTGTGGGCAAGTGCATCAATGTCCTGTTTAGTAAATATGCCGGGGAAATCGTCCCCTGTAGGAGATGCTTGGCGGTTGGGTTTTACATTTGAACGAAGGATTTTTAAATAAACACCCCATTTTAAAGTTTTAGAAATCGGCGGCAGAGGAACATTTAAATAGGAGGAAAATAACGGGCAAAGCGCTTTAAAATTGCTTTTACTCAGGTCGTACCCTATGTTATAAAATGAATAAAATAAAATTATATTTTGCACATTTGGGCACCGATATAATAAGGATTTTACAAGAAAAAAAGTTGTATACAGATCGGCGGATACTTCTCCTGCGTTAAAAGTAAACATTTCCAATGTATTCGGATATACATCATAACGGGCTTTAGAAGCGCCGCATATAATTGTTTGTATGCTCTGCTCCGGGAGATGGGTATAATCCTGTTGGCGGTTGACGAAATTTTGCAGCATTGTACGAGATATATACCGTGCTCTAAGCGTTTGAATTTGTTCTTTTACGTTCATAATAATAGAATTCAACAGTTAGACGTAATTTAAATACCACGCTACGGTTTTGCGGATGCCGGTTTCAAAATTTTCGTCCGCTTTCCAGCCAAGCTCCGTTTCCAGTTTGGTCGCGTCAATGGCGTAGCGGCGGTCGTGCCCGGCGCGGTCTTTTACAAAGGTTACCAGGTGCTTGTACGGTTGTCCGTCCGCCGCGGGTTTTAATTCGTCCAAAATAGCGCAGATGGCGTCCACAATCTGCAGGTTGTTGCGCTCGTTGCGTCCGCCGATGTTGTATGTTTCCCCCGCGCGCCCTTTCTGCCAGACGAGGGCAATGCCCTTGCAGTGGTCCAGCACGTACAGCCAGTCGCGCACGTTTTTGCCGTCTCCGTAAATCGGAATGGCTTGCCCGGCCAGCGCTTTGCGGATGATGGTGGGGATGAGTTTTTCGCCGTGCTGTTTAGGACCGTAATTGTTGGAACAGTTGGACGTGGTTACGTTCATCCCGTAAGTGTGATAATAGGCGCGCACGAGTAAATCGCTGGATGCTTTGCTGGCCGAATAAGGCGAGTTGGGCGCGTAGGGCGTGGTTTCGGTAAACAGCCCGGTTTCGCCCAGCGTGCCGTAGACTTCGTCGGTAGAAATATGGTGGAAGCGGGCGTTCTCATAGCCGGGTTTTACCTGCCCGGGCGCGCTCATCCAATGTTTGCGGGCGGCTTCCAACAGCGTAAAAGTGCCTTCAATGTTGGTTTTGATGAACGGCAGCGGGCCGGAGATGGAATTATCCACGTGCGATTCCGCCGCAAAGTGAAATACGCCCCGGATATCATTCTCGGCAAACAGTTTGTTTACCAGTTCCGCGTGGCAGATATCCCCCTGTACGAAGGTATAGCGCGGATGGGCGGCACATTCTGTTAAATTGTCCAAATTCCCGGCATAGGTCAGTTTATCCAGGTTAATCACGCGGTACTGCGGGAAAGCTTCCAGGAAATACGGGATGAAATTGGAACCGATAAATCCGGCTCCCCCCGTTACTAAAATAGTTTCTTCAGACATTCTTCCACTCCTTGCCCAGCCTAGAATACCGGAGCTTTTTTATAGGCCCCAAAGACGGGATTTTGTAAATCTTTTTCCGAAAGCACGGCTTTGGAAAGGTCTATTTTCCAATCTACGGCCAGTTCCGGGTCGTCAAAGCGCACGGCGCCTTCGGAGGCTTTGTTATAATAGTTGTCGCACTTATAGGCGAATTTGGCCGTGGGTGAAAGCACGGAAAAGCCGTGCGCAAATCCGCGCGGAATAAAAAACTGTTTTTTATTCTCGCCGGAGAGCTCCACGCCGAACCACTGCCCGAAGGTCGGGCTGGCGCGGCGCAAATCTACGGCCACGTCCCACACCGTTCCTTCCAATACGCGCACCAGCTTGGCCTGCGCAAACGGCGGTTTTTGAAAGTGCAGCCCCCGCAGGGTGTTTTGGGCGGAGAAAGACTCGTTGTCCTGTACGAACTCGGCGGTTATCCCCGCCTCCGCCAGCGTGCGGCGGTTGTAGGATTCGCAGAAATAGCCCCGGTTGTCGGTAAATATCTGGGGAGTTAAAACCAGCAGGCCTTCAATCGGCGTTTTAGAAAAATCCATTTTTCATATCCTCCGGAATATCGGACAGATACTGCCCGTACTCGGTATTTTTCATCATATTGGCGCGTTCGGTGAGCTGCGCCGGCGTCAGCCAGCCGTTTTTAAACGCAATAGCCTCCAGACAGGCGATTTTAAGGCCCTGCCGGCTTTCCAGCGCTTCAATAAACATAGATGCTTTAATCAGGTCGGAATGTGTCCCCGTGTCCAGCCAGGCCATGCCGCGGCCCATCAGCTGCACGGAGAGTTCCCCGTGTTTGAGGTACCAGTCGTTTACGGCGGTAATTTCCAGCTCGCCGCGCGCGGACGGTTTTAACTGCTTGGCGATGTTTACCACGCGGTTGTCGTAGAAATAAAGGCCGGTTACGGCCCAGTTGGATTTGGGATGAACGGGTTTTTCTTCCAGCGAGACGGGTTTCTTGGCGGCGTCCAGCTCTACAATGCCGTAAGCCGACGGATTCTTCACGTGATAGGCAAACACCGTCGCGCCGGATTTTTGGGCGGCGGCTTCTGCCACCAGCTTTTTAAGGTCGCGTCCGTAGAAGATGTTGTCGCCCAGAATCAGGCATACGCTGTCCGCGCCGATGAACCGCTCGCCCAGAATAAACGCCTGGGCCAGGCCTTCGGGCTTGGGCTGTTCAATGTAAGAAAGATGGATGCCGTAGGCGGAGCCGTCGCCAAAGAGTTTTTTGTATAACGGCAGGTCCGCAGGGGTGGAGATAATCAGAATATCCCGTATGCCGGCCAGCATCAGCACGGACATGGGATAAAACACCATCGGTTTGTCGTAAACCGGGATGAGTTGTTTGGACAGGCCAAACGTCGCCGGATACAGGCGGCTGCCCGTACCCCCGGCCAAAATAATGCCTTTCATTCTATCCTCCGCCAAGAGTATATAGATCAGCATTATTGTAGCAAATTTACTCTTAAATGGTTAGCAAGATAGTTTCCCCCGTCGGGCGACCCGCAGGGTGCGGGGAACTTACCAGGATGTCATACCCGAAAGTTTGGCGGCCCGCAGGGTGCGGGGCACTCACAATGCCGTCATCACCGAAGGTTTCTGTCGGGGATCTAGTCTTTGATTAACGACCAGATTCCCGGCTACGGCCCTCAGGAATGACGTGAGTTTTAGAGAGAATGACGCAAGGGACGGTTGCGGAAATGACGTTACCTTATACCTCAAATACAAAAAAGCCGTCCGCTTTTCGGCGGACGGCTTTTCGGCGTATGAACGTTTATTTAATCTTTTTGCCTTGTTCCAAAAGCAGCGTGACCGTGGTCATATCCGTCACTTCCGCGGGGCCGAAATACTGAATCGGGCCGGGGAACATGTACTGGTCCAGCTCCGCCCAGGCGGCGCGGTTTTTGGCCAGGTGTTTGAAGGGCTCTCCCTTGAGTTCCACCAGCGCTTTTCTGATGACGGGTTTTTCTTTGCCTTTGCGGCGTTCAATGTTCATCATCATGGTAAGCGGGATGCCGCCGCATTCCCAGTCCTGCGCTTTTTTGGTCAACTTGCGCACGGAAGAGAGATAGCCGGAGCATTTGTTAAGCGCCAGCACCGCCGCGTTGTAGCCCAGCGCGTAGGTGTAGTTGGCGTCAAAGGTGGACGGCACGCCGCAGCGGCCTTCGTAGCCGAAGAAGTGGGTGATGGCGGAGAACTTGCCGTCATACTTGCCTTCTTTTTTCATTTCGGCCAGTTTCGTGCGCAGCATTTCCACCAGCAGTTTTTCGGTTTCAATCAGCGACACCTGTACGTTGCCGTGCGGATCGCGGTCCAGCATCAGCTGGCTGGCGATGCCGGCCGGCAGGGACTGCATCAAGCCGGCCAGTTTGGCGGGCAGTTTGGAGATGATAAACGCTTTCTTTTCCGTGATGGAGGACATCTTGGCCAGTTCGGCTTCGTGGTCGGCCAGCGAGTCGTTAAGCGCGCTGATGAGTTCTTTCATTTCCGGGATAAATTCAATCAGCCCTTCCGGCACGAGCACCACGCCGAAGTTTTTGCCGGCTTTGGCGCGTTTGGCAATCAGCTGGGCCAGATTGTCCACCACTTGGCCGAGCGTCATTTTTTTAGCCAGAACTTCTTCGCCAATCAATACGGCGTTGGGCTGGGTTTTAAAGGCCACTTCCAGCGTAATGTGCGAGGCGCTTCTGCCCATCAGGCGCACGAAGTGCCAGTATTTGCGCGCGGAGTTGACGTCGCGGCAGATGTTGCCCACGAGCTCGGCGTAAATTTTGGTGGCGGTGTCAAAACCGAAAGAGGTTTCAATTTGTTTGTTTTTAAGGTCGCCGTCAATGGTCTTCGGCACGCCGATGACGCTGATGTCCACGCCCTGCTGTTTTAAGTATTCGGCGATTACGCAGGCGTTGGTGTTGGAGTCGTCTCCCCCCACCACTACGAGCGCGTCCATTTTGTTGGCGATTAAATTGTCTTTGGCGGCTTTAAGCTGTTCGTCCGTTTCAATTTTGGTGCGGCCGGACTGGATGAGGTCAAACCCGCCGGTGTTGCGGTAATCTTTCATCAAAGCGGGGGTGATTTCGGTCCATTTGTTTTCTACGATGCCGCTGGGCCCGCCCAGGAAACCGAACAGTTTGTTTTTGGGGTTGGCTTTTTTAAGTCCGTCCAACAGCCCGCCGATGACGTTGTGTCCGCCCGGGGCCTGGCCGCCGGAGAGCACCACGCCCACGCGCACGGCTTTTTTGCAGGCGGCGGAATTGGCGCCTTTTACAAAGGTAATTTCCGGCAGTCCGTACGTGTTGGGGAAAATCCGTTTGACGGCGGCCTGGTCAGCGATGCTTTTGGTGGCCTTGCCGGCTTTCGGTTTGACGGAAGCGGGGCCTTTTTTAAGGATGTTGGGCAGCACGGGCTGGAACTGGCAGCGGTGCCGCTGAAGCTGGGAACAATTGCATTTAGGGGTGCATTTGATGGGCATTGTTTTCTCCTGTAGATATAAAAACCTTATTTTTATTATACAAAATTGTGTTTTCCGGGAGGAACGGATAAATGTTCCCGGGGGCCGGGGCTTGTATTTTTGGAACTAATGCCCGGAAGAGGGGCCGGCGGAGAGGTAAAAAAATGCTGCCAAGAAATAAACTTTGGCAGCATTCCCTATACAAATCTTACCCCCAATAGGAATCGAACCTATATCCCCTGCTTAGAAGGCAGATGCTCTATCCATTGAGCTATGGGGGCAAAAACGGTTTTTCCAGCAACATATTTATTTTACAAAAATTTTGCCAAACATACAAAACCTTCTGCGGTGCGGCCGGCGCGCCAAAAGCCGAAAATTTAGGCGCGGAAATATTTTTAAGTTAAATTTGCTGGCTTTTTATATGAAAAAATTATACAGTAATCATTACATTCAGCAAAGGAGCATACAAATGATAAAACTGATGAAACTCTCTCTTCTGCCCGCACTGATGCTCTGTTTAAGCGTTTCCGGGTTTTCGCAAATATCTAAGCTCGGCGCGGCCGGCAAAGCGCTGGCTAAACAAAGTGCCAAAACGGGCGGGATGAACCTGTCCAGCAAAATCTTAAAAAGCCGGTATGCGCTGACGGCCCAATCCCTGCAGGTAACGCAGCAGGTGCACGCACAGCAGGTGGCTGCGGTGCTGACGGATGCGTCGCTGGAAACCGCCGCCCGGCTGAAAATACTGGAACAATTAAAAGACCAGTCCGCCCAAACGCTGGCGGCGCTTAATGCGCAGCTGACTAAAGAAATGGCCCAATGGGGCGATTTGCTCCTGCGCGAGCGAAACCCCAATTTCCTGCCTAAAAAAGATTCTTCCATCCCGGGGCTTTTGGCCAAATCTTCCAATGCGTCCCAATATCAGAATATCTCTCCCGTGTTTTTCCGCGAGTGGGCGGCCTCCATCCCGGAGGTTGAAGAGGTGCCCGAAGAAGTAAACGGATTAATCGGCGCGCTGCGCAAAAGATTAATGGCTATGGAGCTGGAAATTGTAAACGAAAGTGCGGCGTATATCAAAGCCAAAGATAAGTTGGATCCGTTGGGCAACCCTTCGGCCAACCGCTTTTACCAGGGACGAATGCGCGGCGCGCTCATCCGGCTGAACCGCTTGTCCAAGGAATCGGCCCAGTGCGTAGCGGATTTGGTGTATCTGCTTAATTTGTACCCGTCTTTTTACAGCGATTCGTTAAAGCTTCTGGCGGCCAAGCTGGACGGCGGCCTGCAAACGCCGTTTACGACGTATCTGCGCGCCAAAATCCGTGTGCCCAAAACGCCGTCCCGCCGGCCTATCGGCTTTAATCAGCCTTAAAAAACGGATGCGTTCCGCTTGTTTTTCTTCCCCCCGTTTTTACGGGGGGTTTTTATATGTCCGCCGCCCCGGAGGGACGCTTCTCTTTTTAGGGCATTTAAAATGCTAAAATAAAAATAACTATTTCCAGGGAGTTTTCCAATGGCCAGAAACCTGTCTTTTTCCTATTCTAAAATGGGCATGTATAAAGAATGCCCGCAGAAGTATAAGTTCCGCTACGTCCATATGCTGCCCGAACAGCCCAAATACTATTTTGCGTTCGGCTCGGCCCTGCACGAAGTGATGGAATACATCTATAACCCCGCCAATCCCGCTTTCCCCACGCTGGGCGAGGCGCTGGCCTTTTTTGAAAAATACTGGAATAAAACCACTTTTGACCAGAAAGGCTATGCGTCGGTGGAAAAGGAACTGGCCGGTTACGCCGAAGGGCGGCGGATTATTGAAGCGTATTACGCCAAGCACGCGGCGGATTTTTTTCATCCGCTGTCCGTGGAGATGAAAAGCACCCTGGATATTGACGGCCTGAGCCTGATCAGCATTTTGGACCGTATTGATTACCTGGGGGACGGGCAGATTAAAATTTTGGATTATAAGACGGGCAAAACCGTCCAGCGCGAGCCGGACCAGCTGTATATGTACCAAAAAGTGGTGGAAAATTCCCCCGCCATCAAAGCGCTTGTACAGCAAAAAGACCCGGGCGTAAAAGAACTGCGCGTGGGGCAGCTGAGCTTTTACCATTTGCCCACCCTGCACGAAATGACGTTTGAGCGCGCGCCGGACAAAGAAATTTTTGAATTCTGGCAGGGCGTGTTAAAAGTGGCGGACAATATCCGCGCCGCCAAGTTTGACCCGACCCCTGGCGAAAACCAGTGCCGCTGGTGCGATTACCGCAACATCTGCCCCGTGTTTACGGGGAAGGATTACAACGGCCCGACGGGCTTTGCGGCGCGCGGCAGCTCCCTGTCGCCCATGCCTGCGCCCGCAGAGGAACCCAAAAGCGAGCAGGACCTGCTGAGCGAGAAAATAGACCGCTGCGGCGCGCTGTTGGACGAAGCGAAAGCTTTGCAGAAAGAAATTATCGCGCTGATGCGTAAAAATAATTTTGAACGCCACTTCGGCAAAAATTACCGGGCGGAGCTGGCGCGCGTGGAAAAACTGGAGTTTACCGATAAAGCCAAAGTGGTGGAGCTGTTGCGTACGCTTAAACTGATTGCCAAAGTGCTGGTGCCGACGCAAAGCACCGTGGCCGGGCTCCTGACGGACGCGTCCGTCCCCGCCGAGGCCAAAGCCAAATTAAAGGCGTTTGCCAAAACCACCGAGGACGTAAAACTGGATATTGAAAAGGCGGAATAACCCTTATGCCTGCGGCTAAAAAAGACTTCCGTTTAAAACTTTCCCTGCTGGCGGTGCTGGCGGCGTGCGCGTTGTTTACGGCCGCGCGCCTCGCGCTGTTTTGGTTAAATCACGGGTTTTTTGCGGCGCTCTCCGCGCCGGAAATCCGCTCCGCTTTTTTAAACGGCCTGCGGTTTGATTTTTCCGTCATCGCGCTTTTTATGGGCCCGGTGATACTGCTTTTAAATCTCCCCCTCAAATCCGCCCGCTGGGTGAAAATTTGGACGGGCGTGCTGACGGCCGAATGGATTGTTATGGCCGGGTTTTTAATCGGGGACTTGATTTATTTCCCCAAAGTCAACCGCCACATCGCCGAGGAAATCGTCCAGGTGTCGAGTGACTGGGGCTTTGTTATTTCCTATATGCTGACGCAGACCTGGCTGCCGCTGTTTATTTTGCTGGGCGGGTTTGCGCTGGCGGTGTGGGGCATTTCGCGCTGGACGGATAAGCATTATGCGCCGCGTGCCTGGGGCTGGAAAAAGACGGCCGCTCTTTTGCTGGCGGTGACGGCTCTTTCGGTGCTGGGCATACGCGGGCACTTGGGCACGGGTAAATCCATCGGCGTGGCGGATGTATATAATTACGCTTCTTCCCCCGCCGGCGCGGCTCTTACGCTTAACGGCGTATTTACCGCCTATCAGGTGGGCCGCAAAGGCGCGGTGGATATTGCCAATAACTTCCCCCCCGCCGAAGCCATAAAAAACACGCAGAAGCTGTTAATCGCGCCGGACGAAACGGCGGCGGAACCCAATTTCCCGTTAATGCGCCGCCGCACGGACGCCGCCCCCGCGTCCGCAAAAAAATACAATGTGCTGATTGTGCTTCTGGAAGGCTGGCACCCGTATTATGTGGACGGCCTTTCGCACAATAATTTCGGTTCCACGCCCGTATTTGACCAAATTTTAAAAGACGGCGTGAATTTTACCAACGCTTACGCCGCCGGCCAGCGGAGCATTTTCGGCTTTGCGGCGGTGTTTGCCGGCGTGCCGCTGGTGCCGGGGCTTCCGATGTTTGGCTACGGGCTGGAGCTTTCGGCCTTTTCGCCGATGCCCAAGCATTTTTCCGATGCGGGTTACTATACCTTTTTCGCCCAAACCTCCAGCCGCGATTCTTACCGCCTCTGCGCGCTGGCTTCTTATTTGGGCGCGCGGGACAGCTACGGCTGGGAAGACATCCCGGAACGGTTAAAATACAAAGACCGCGCTCCCTTCGGCTACGATTACGACGCGATGATGTTTGCCGCCGACAAAATCAAAAACCGCAAAGAACCGAATTTTATGGGGATGGTGTTTACGGGCATTACGCACGAGCCGTTTGCGTCCACCCTGCCGCAGTTTGACAGGTATCCCTACGATTCCTGGGAGCACGGCTTTTTAAACACGCTGTCGTTTGCGGACTGGTCCATAGGCGAACTTCTGCGCCGCGCGAAAGAAGACGGCTGGTTTGACGATACCATTTTTGTCTTTGTGGCGGACCATACCTCCGGCGGCCCGGCGGACGGCTCGCTAAAAAATCATTTCCGCATTCCGCTGGTGGTGTATGCGCCCAAAATTTTAAAACCGAAGCAGGTGGAATACGTCGTTTCCCAGTTAGATATCGTGCCTACGCTCTACCGCCTGACGGGGTTAAACCCGATGTATACGGCTTTCGGGCGTGATATGTTTGACGCGTCTTATTCCCGCGCGGCGTTGGTGTCCGAAGGCGTAAACATCGGCTTGGTGACGGATAAAGGGGCCATCCGCCACAGCGGCGGCAAATTGCTGTCCGCCGAAGAGTATGCCCCCGGCTTTGACGTAAAACAAGCGGAAGAAACGCTTTTGTCTTTAGATAAAGCGGCGTATACGCTTTTGAAAGAAAACCGCTGGTATGACCCTGCCGCAAACGGCGAGGAGGCCAAATGACGGACGAAAAATTTATTGTGGCGCTGGACCAGGGCACTTCAAGTTCCCGCGCGCTGGCCGTGGCGGCGGACGGCACCGTGCGTGCCATGAAGAGCGCGCCGCTGGCTCCTTCGCGCCCCGGGGACGGTTTATCCGAATACGACGCGCAGATTTTGGCGGACAGCCAGCTGGGCGTGTTAAATGATTTGCTGGACGAAATCGGCCCGCAGAACGCGGCCGCTTTGGCCGTTACCTCCCAGCGTTCCACGGTTGTATTATGGGACAGGCAAACGGGCCGCGCCGCAGCCCCCGTGCTGACGTGGGAGGACGGCCGCGCCGTAGAGGAGGCCCGTCGGGCGGAAGTATCCCAGGAAGAAATACACGCCGTAACGGGGTTATACAAAACGCCGTATTTTTCGGCTCCTAAAATTGCCTGGTGTCTGGCGCATATGCCGGGCGCCAAGGAGGCTCTTAAAGCCGGGAACCTGCTTATCGGCCCGGTGGCTTCGTATTTGATTTGGAAACTGACGCAGGGCAAAACCTTTGCGGCGGACCCGACGCTGGCCCAGCGGATGCTGCTGTTGGACATTCGCACCAAAACCTGGAGCGAAGAACTCTGCCGGGCGTTTGGCGTGCCGTCCGCCTGTTTGCCCGAAATCCGGCCTAGCGCGGCGGATTACGGCGCGTATGACTACAAGGGCGTACGCATTCCCATCGCGGCGTGCGCGGGCGACCAGCAGGCTTCCGTCGCGTTTACGGATTTGCGTCCCGGCCAAACGTGCATCAATTACGGCACGGGCGCGTTTTTGCTTCATAATGCAGGGGCCGCCGCTCCCGTTTTTCTGCCCGGAATGCTGACTTCTCTTTCCGCTTCGGGCGCGGACGGCGCATGCGATTATTTGCTGGAAGGGCCCGTCAATGCGGCGGGAAGCGTATTTCAGTGGCTAAACGCGCAGGGTATCACGTTTGACCACCGGGAAATTGACGCGCTGTGCGGGGAAGCGAAAAACCCCGTCTGGTTCCTGCCGGCCCTGGGCGGGCTGGGCGCGCCGTATTGGGATTATTCCGTTACGCCCGCATTCGCCGGGCTTTCCCCCCGCACCCGCCGGGCGGACTGGGTGGCCGGCGCGGCGCGCGGCGTGGCGTTTTTGCTGGCGGATATTGCGGCTTATTTGCGCGCGGGCGGATATCCGGTTTCCTCTCCGGTGCGGGTGTCGGGCGGCCTGTCGCGCGTTTCCTATTTAATGCGGTTTCAGGCGGATTTGTTACAGGCCGAACTTTGGGTGGCGCAGGAAGCCGAAAGCACCGTGCTGGGCGCGGCGCGGCTTACCGCGCGGCAGATTGGGTGGAACGCCGGGGCCTGGAAAGAAGCGGCCGCGGAGCGGGTGCTCCCCGCCCTGGACGGCGCGAAGGCGGCGGACCTGCACCAACGCTGGCAGGCGTTTGCAGGCTGGTGCAAAGCCCGGCCTTCCTGAGATTAAAGTTATTTCACAAAAGCCCCTCTTCCGAGGGGCTTTTGTGTTGCCGTGTATAATAAAACCCCGGGATGAAAAATCCCGGGGTTTTTAAGTCAGGTAAAATTACCTCTTACAGAATGTCCGCCATATTGATTTCCTGCGGGACGGCGGTGGCCGCCTGAACGGTTTGTTTGGCGGCGGCGGTCGTCTTGTTGGCGGCGGTTTTTACGGCCGTTTTCTTTTTGGTCGCGGCGGCGCGTTGTTTGGCGGCGGAAGTTTTGGCCTGCGCTTTTATGTCCGCGGCTTTTTTAACGGCCTGCTGTTTGGCGGCTTCGGCCTGGGCCTGTACGGCGGCGGCTTCTTCCGCCAGCACGGACGGGGCTTCCGGCGCGTCTTTACCCAGCTTGGCGGCTACCTGGCGGTCAATTTCTTCCTGCAAGGCGGCTTCTTTCTGGGCTTTGGCGGCTTCCAGCTGCTGCTGCAGGCGGATCAGCTCAGGGTCGTTCTGCATTTGTTCAGCCGCTTTGGCCTGGTATTCCTGCTCAATCTGCGCGCGCAAAGCGGCGGCCTCGGCTTCCGCTTCGGCTCTGGCCCGGGCTTCCTGTTCGTCCTTTAATTGCTGGACGACGGCTTCCTCGTCCGCCAGCTGTTGTTCCAGCGTGCGAACGTCGGCCAGTTTTTCGGCCTGGATTTGCAGGGCCTGCTGATACGCTTCGGCTTTTTTAACGCCGAGCACATTGGCGGTCATAGACTGCGGCAAATACTCGTCCGTCAGCGTAAATACGTTTTCGCCGGCGGCGTTGGCGGCGGTCAGGTCCGCGCCCTGCTGGATAAGAAACAGGGCCATACGGTCGTTTTTGGCTTTAACGGCGCCCATCAGCGGCGTGTTGGAAGCGCTGTCGCGCGTATTGATGTCCGCACCCGCTTTTAAAAGCGCCTGCGCAGGGGCCACTTCTTCAGCGTACACGCTGTAGGTAATGGCGGTGCGGCCCTGAAAATCCTTTAAATTGGTGTTGATGTTTTTTTGTTTAAGCAGAATGTTTACGCAGTCCTGGCGGTTCTTGGCCGAGGCGCGCATCAGCGGCGTAACGCCGTTGTTGTCCTGGGCGTTTACGTCCGCACCCAGCGAAATCAGCGTGCGCAGCGCGTCGGCTTTATCCTGTTCCACCGCGTAGAAAATGGGCGTGCGGCCCGACAGGTCGGGCAGGTTCACGTCGGCTTTGCCGGTGCGCACCAGCAGGCGGATGGCCGCGCTCTGGTCTTCGGCGGCCGCGGCGGAAAGCGCGCAGAGGCCGGTGGCCGGGTTGCGGTAATCCACTTTAGCGCCGTTGGCAAGCAGCAGTTTAATGTTGTTTACCAGCCCTTTCTGGGCGGCGTAAATCAGCGGGGTGTTGCCGGAATTGTCCGGCAGGTTGACCGCTTTGTTGTCTAACTTGATTAAGCTGGAAATCAGTTTGGGGTTGTCGAAACCGATGGCGTAGATGAGGGCGGTTTTGCCCAGATCGTCTTTGGCGGTAACGTCGGCGCCTTGGGCGATTAAGTATTCCACCACCTTATCGTTGCCCGCGGCGGCCGCGGCGATAAGCGGCGTTACGCCGTAGCTGGAAGGATCATTGACGACGGCTTTTCCGTCCTCTACCAGCATCTTGATGATTTCCATATTGCCTTTTTCGGCGGCGATGGTCAGCGGGGTGATGCCGGCGTAATTCTTTTCGTTGACGTTTACGTTGGCGTACATCAGCGTGCGTACGCGGTCCGTATCGCTGATTTTAATGGCGCGCACCAAAGACGTGTCATACACGTATTTGGTCGTGGCGCGCGGGCGGTTGCCCAGCGTGTCGCCTTCGTATTTTTTCTGTTCGGCGCCGAATAAGGTGCCGCGGTAAATATCGCCGGGAACCTGGGTGGCTTGTTCGGCGATGGCGTCCGTGGCGGAACGCGGCGCGCGCTCTCCCAGCACAACCCCTTCATACCCTGTGTAATAGTCGTCCTGGCTTTGGGCGTTCTGCGCGCAAAGCGGGCTGACGGCCAAGGTGAAAACAAAAATGAATCCTAGTTTTTTCATGTGGTTTCTTCCTCCAGTTACTATATTATAACCAATCAGAAGCAAAAGTTTGAAAAAATTTTTTAGCGGGTTTGGAAAAATATTTATATAATATAAAAAGATTAACGTAAATTAGACCTTAATTTTTGGGTATAAAAGCTTGCTTTTTTACTGCCCAGGATGTATTATTAATTATATAGGTTTATAATAACCTGACGGATTTATCCCCCAGAACCTTTCGATTTACCCCCCGAACGGTTCTGAACAAAAGAGCCGGGCACATCCCCCGGCTCTTTTTTTGTCTTTTATATCCCAAAGACCTATGCCAAAAATAGGTCTTTTTGCAGAGTTTATATAGGTCCTTTGGCCGCTGGAAAAACAGACTGAAAAGAATATAATAGTATCAGGAAGTTATAACAGCTTTTGGGGAGAACTTTATTATGCAATCGTTTCTGTGCCGCCTGTTAGTATTGGTATTCACCTTCAACTGTATCG